>JAYTXT010000001.1:0-3748 GCA_043742765.1 Gammaproteobacteria bacterium
GCATGATCTCGGAACCCGACCCAACGCCCCACATGACCGGCAGCAGGCCCGCAATGATGACTGCGACGGTCATGGCAATCGGCCGCACGCGCAGCGCCGCCCCGTCGATGATCGCCGCCGTCAGTTCTGCTTCGGTTCCGGGGCGTTTTGGGGCGATGCGGCTCGCGAGAGCCTGATTCAGGTACACGAGCATGACCACGCCTATTTCGGCCGCGACGCCGCCTAAGGCAATGAAGCCGACGGCGGCGGCAATCGAGAGGTTGTAATTGAGCAGGTACATCAGCCAGAACCCGCCCACCAGCGCACACGGCAGCGTTGCCATGATCAGCAACACGTCGTCGAAACGCCGGAAGGTGACGTACAGCAATATAAAGATAATAGCCAACGTTGCGGGCACGACTATCTTTAGTTTCGCGACGCCGCGTTCGAGGAATTCGAACTGACCCGACCAGGCGAGCGCATAGCCCGCGGGCAGCTTGATCTGCTTCGCTACGGCTCTTTGCATGTCATGGACGGCCGAACTGAGGTCGCGCCCGCGCAGGTCGACATAGACCCAGCCGGTGAGCTTGGCATTCTCGCTCTTGAGCATCGGCGGGCCGTCGCTGATGCCGATGGCGGCGACATCACCCAGGCGGATCTGCGCGCCGCGATCGGTCAGTACCGGAAGGTCGCGGAGCTTCTCCACCGAGTCGCGCAACTCACGGGGATAGCGCAGGTTGATTGGAAAGCGTTGTAGTCCCTCCACCGTCTCGCCGATATTTTCTCCGCCGATGGCAACCGCAACCACGTCTTGGACGTCGGCGATGTTCAGGCCGAGGCGCCCGGCGGCCCCACGATCGATCTGGACGTCGATGTAGCGCCCGCCGGTCAATCGCTCTGAGAAAGCCGAGCTCACTCCCGGCACCTGCTTCACGACCTGCTCCACTTCGTTGGCCAGCCGATCCACCTCGCGCAGGTCGGCGCCGGCCACCTTGATGCCCACCGGGCTCTTGATGCCGGTCGCGAGCATGTCGATGCGGTTGCGGATCGGCGGCACCCAGATGTTGGACAAGCCCGGGACCTGCACGGCCCGATCGAGCTCCTGGACCAGTTTCTCGGGTGTCAGGCCGGGCCGCCACTGCGCGCGCGGCTTGAACTGGATCGTTGTTTCGAACATCTCGAGCGGCGCGGGATCGGTGGCAGTTTCCGCCCGTCCCGCTTTGCCAAAGACACTCGCGACTTCAGGCACCGTCCTGATGAGGCGATTGGTCAGCTGCAACAGCTCTCCTGCTTTGCCGGCGGAAATTCCCGGCAGCGCGGACGGCATGTAGAGCAGGTCGCCCTCGTCCAGCGGTGGCAGGAATTCACCGCCGATACGCGCCACCGGGTAGAGCGCCGTCAGCAGGATCAGCAGCGCACCCGCCAGTGTTGCCCTGGGATAGGCAAGTACGCGCGTCAGCAATGGCCGATAGAGCGCAATCAAGCCGCGACTAATCGGATTGTCATGCTCGGCGGGGATGCGGCCGCGGATCAAATAACCCATCAACACCGGAACCAGCGTGACCGAGAGCCCGGCGGCGGCGGCCATCGCATAGGTCTTCGTGTAGGCCAGGGGCGAGAACAGCCGTCCTTCCTGCGCTTCGAGTGTGAATACGGGAATAAACGAGAAGGTGATGATCAGCAGCGAAATGAACAGCGCCGGGCCCACCTGCCCCGCGGCCTCGCCGATCACGCGCCAGTGTTCGGCGCCTGCCAGACTCTGGCCGGGGTGTTCGAGGCGCCAGGCCTCGATGTGCTTGTGGGCGTTCTCAATCATCACGATCGCGGCGTCGAGCATCGCTCCGATCGCGATGGCGATACCGCCGAGCGACATGATGTTGGCATTCACACCCTGGTAGTGCATGACGACGAAGGCCATCAGCACGCCCATGGGCAGCGAGACGATGGCCACGAGCGCCGAGCGCAGGTGAAACAGGAACAGCAGGCAGACGAGCGCGACGACCGCAAATTCTTCGAGCAGCTTGTCCCTTAGATTGTCGACCGCCCGGTTGATCAGCTTCGAGCGATCATAAGTGGGCACCAGCTCGACGCCCGGGGGAAGACTGGCCTTGAGGGTCTCGATCTTGGCCTTGACGGCCTTAATGGTTGCGAGCGCATTCTTGCCCGAGCGCATGATGATGACACCGCCGGCCACTTCGCCCTCGCCGTTGAGTTCGGCGATGCCGCGGCGCATCTCCGGACCGATCTGCAGGCGCGCCACATCGCCCAGCCTCACGGCCGTGCCCGCTTCGTTGCTCATCAATGGAATGGCGCGAAAATCGTCGAGCGTCTTCAGGTAACCTGAGGCGCGCACCATGTACTCGGCCTCGCCCAGCTCCAGCACCGAGCCGCCGGTCTCCTGGTTCGCGTTTTGCACAGCGGCGATGATCTGGGCCTGTGTGATGTTGAACGCACGCATCCGATCCGGATCGAGCACGATCTGGTACTGGCGCACCATGCCGCCGATCGAGGCGACCTCCGACACGTTGGGCACGGTCTTGAGCTCGTATTTCAGGAACCAGTCCTGCAGCGCCCGTAGCTGCGACAGGTCGTGCCGCCCGCTCCGGTCAACGAGCGCGTATTCGTAGACCCAGCCCACGCCGGTCGCATCGGGCCCCAGCGAAGCGCGCGCCTGCTCCGGCACGCGCGATTGCACCTGGCTCAGATATTCCAGCACCCGCGAGCGCGCCCAGTACGGGTCGGTCCCGTCTTCGAACAGGATGTAGACGAAGGAATCGCCGAACATCGAGTAACCGCGGACCGCTTTGGCTCCCGGGACCGAGAGCATCGTGGTGCTGAGCGGATAGGTGATCTGGTTCTCGACGATCTGCGGCGCCTGTCCCGGGAACATCGTGCGGATGATGACCTGCGTGTCGGACAAATCCGGGATGGCATCGAGCGGCGTGCGCAGCATCGCCCACAAGCCCCAGCCCGCGATGGCCATGGCCGCCAGCAGCACGAGGCTGCGATTGGCTATCGAGCGCTGGATCAGGCGCGCGATCACGGCATCGGCTCCGGTGCAGTCGATGAACTCGCCGAGAGCCGGTTCACCGTGGACTTGAGGTTCGCCTCGGAGTCGATCAGGAATTGACCGGACAGCACCACCGACTGGCCCTCCTCGAGCCCCGTCAGGATCGCTGTCCGGCCGCCCGCTTCAGTGCCGATCGTGACATCGACCGCCTCGAAAGCGCCGCCGGCACGCTCGCGAATCACGACACTGCGGTGGCCGGTGACGATCACGGCCTCGCTCGGTACCCACAATTGCGCAGCGGCCGCGGGGATCTTGAAAGCGGCATTCACGAACATGCCGGGCGTGAGTCGGCCGCGGCGATCGTCGACGACGATGCGCGCCGTCAGTGTGCGCGTGGCCGGATCAAGCTGCGGCAGGATCGCCTGGATGCGACCCGTAAAGACCTGCCCGGGCCAGGCGGCAGCGCGCACTTCCGCGCTGTTTCCGGGCGCCAGGACGCCGGCCTGCGATTCAGGAACCTGCGCATTGACCCACACCGTATCCACGCCATTGAGGCTGAACAGCAGCATGCCGTCTGCGAAGGCGGCGCCCTCGCGCACGCCGAGCTCGACAATCACGCCGTCGATTGGTGCAGTCAGCGTCGTAACCGACCGTACCGTGCGCTCCTGCTCGAGGGCCAGCACCGCGGCTTCAGGAACGCCGAGCAGCAGCATTCGCTCGCGTGCCGGTCCACGCAGGGTGGCGTTGCTGTCCGATTCC
>JAYTXT010000002.1:0-3897 GCA_043742765.1 Gammaproteobacteria bacterium
CTGTCGATCCGCGGCCAGAGCGCGTCGGCCACGCGTTCGAGCGGCACCTGCTGTCCGCCGAAGGCGATCAGCGCCTTGAGCAGTTCGAGCGCCCGGCTCTGGGCACGGGCGGCGCCGGCGGAGTTGTCGCGCGAAGGCAGCTCGAGCGCAAACTGCCCCAGCACCCGCACGCGCCAGGTCCAGGGCCAGGCCTCGAGCCGATAAGGCGGAGCGGCCGGCATGAGATTGCGCCCGCGTATCAGGCTGGCGACGTAAGCCGGCTCGATCTTTTTCTCCAGCGCCAGTACGCACAACTGCGCCAGCTGCTCGGGGCGCCAGAACATGGCGTAGCTGAAGCCGCGTTCGCGCCCCATACCCAGCGCTTCGCGCAGGCGCTGCTCGGCAAGCGGCTCCTGGCCCTGGGTGTACGCCAGCTGCGCCGCTGCCAGCCGCGCCATGAAGTCGAACAGGTGACTGCGTATCGGCGTCGCAACACGCAGCGTGCGCTCGAGCTGCTCGCCGGCGGAGCCTGGCTCGCCGATCGCCAATTGTGCCTGGACCAGCGCCAACCCGGCCAGCGCCTGAAAAAACGGCGCACCGAGCTGCTCGGCGATGTTGACGGATTCGCGTGCGTGCTCATGCGCTTTCCAGCTGTCACCACGCAGCAGTGCATCCCAGCCTCGAAAATACTCGCGCATGCAGGCGCCGAAACGCCGCGTGCCACCGCTCCGTTCACCGACTTTCGCCAGCAGCTCCGCCGAAGTGTCGAGATCCCCCGCCGCGAGCGAGGCACCGGCACCGTGCAGCAGCAAAGTGCTGCGCCACAGGCTCACGCCGGAATTGCTGGCCAGGTCGATGCCGTCGTAAACCGCCTCGAGGCAGGACTCCTGCCGGCCCTGGAGCATGTAGTACATCGATTCGAGTTGCCGAAGCGTGACCAACGCCACGGCGGGCACGCTGTGGTCCTCGCCAATACCGCGCAGTGCTTCGATCAGCGCCGCGGCCCGCGCGAAGCGCCCGGTCCAGATCATCACCGTGACCACGTAGAGTCCGGCGGTCATGCGCAGCTTGGCTTCGCCGGCCCCCTGCGCCAGCGCCAGCGTGCGCTCGCCCCAGGCGTACAGCTGCGGATGTTGCGGTTGACGCAACACCATCGCCATGAACAGGCTCTGCGTGACCCGCGCCTCGATGACCGCGTTCGGCCAGGGGCGCGTCGCGATCAGCTGCTCGACCTCGCCGATCCAGTGATCGAGCGGGTGCAGATCGTCGGGATCGTGCACCAGCGTATCGAACAATCCTGCCAGTGAGAGAAATCGCCCGACGTCGTCCGCCCCCTGCGGTTGTGAGCAGAAACCGCGATACGCTCGCTCGAACTGTGCCGCCGCCTCGATCGGCGCACTGGCAAACCGCGATGCAGCCAGCCAGTACTGCAGCCAGGGCTCCGCGCCGCTGGCGGCGGCGGGGAGCGAGTTGATCCAGCGCAGCAGGGTCTCGCCGCGACCCTGCGCAAGCAGGCTCTCGGCCTGGGCGAGTACCAGCGTCTGCAGCGCCGGCCAGTCCTCGATTTCCACCAGCAACTGGGCCGCGGCATCCGTCTGCCCCTGCTCGGCGAGCAGCGCCGAGGCGCGTCGGCGCGCGGCCAGTAGTTCGTCGGCACTGAAAACCTCGCGCGCCTTGCCCATCAGGAACTCGCGCGCCAGCGGGTGCAGCTGGTACAGCACTTCATTCTTCGCCGGCGTCGTCAGCAGCAGATAGGCGTAGGGCTTCAGCCCGTCGAGGAGCGTCGCTGCGTCGAGATCGGGGCACAACCGTTGCGCGAGCGCCGGACTGATCTGCGGCAGCATCGCGATTCGCAGCAGCAAATCGCGCGTCACCGGGTCGAGCCGGCGATAGATCACTTCACCGAAATACTCAAACGCCAGTGTCGGCGAGGGCTTCAGCTCGCCCGATTCGGTCAGCGCCCGCTTGTCGCCAAGCAGCATGGCGAGCGCCACCGCCCAGCCCTGGGTGCGGCGGTACAGGGTCGCAAGCGCCGCGTCATCAAAATGCATGCCGCGGAGCGCGACGATGCCATCCTGCTCCTCGCGCGTCAGCTTCAGCTCGTCCCAACCGACGACGCACATCTGGTTGTTGGCGCGGAACCGGGCCAGCACCGCCGGTGGCTCGATGCGCGCGATCAGGATGATGTTGCCGCCGGGGGGAATTTCGCTGAGCCCGGTCTGCAGGACATTCAGGAGCCCCGCCGCTTCCGCACCCTCCTGGAAATTATCGAGCACCAATGCGAAAGGCGTGTGCAGGCGGTTGAAGAGTTCGCGAAAGAACCGGCGCGTGAAGACTTCCAGGTCCGCCAGAAACTCAGAAGCCAGCAGTGGCAGCGGGCGGCCGTCGGGATGCCGCTGCTGCACGGCCTGGCTGACGAAATAGAAGAACGACGCCGGATCGGCGTCACTGCTGTCGACCTGGTACCAGATCGTATCGACCGGCCGGTGCGCGAGGTAGTCGGCCACCAGCGTGGTCTTGCCGGCACCGGGCGGGCCGGCGATCCACACCACCGGGCGCGAACTGGCTGCATCGAGCAGCTGATACAGCCGCTCGCGCGCCAGCACATTGGCCGGAACCGGCCGCGCGGTCTTGGCGTAGCGGACAGTATTGTTTGCGCTTTTCGTGGCCATGGTCAGCGGGCCAGGAGCGATGGCAACCAGTGCGTCAGGGGCGGCCAGTAAGTGATCAGCAGCACCGCCGTGGCCACCACGCCAAGCATCGGCAGCACCGCCCATACAATCTCACCGAGCGGGCGGTTGAAGCGGTAGCTGGCGAGAAACAGGTTGATGCCCACCGGCGGATGCAGAAAGCCCAGCTCCAGATTGACCAGGAAAATGACGCCCAGGTGCACAGGGTCGATGCCGTACTGCAAACCGAGCGGCACAATCAGCGGCACGATCACTACGATGGCCGAGTACACGTCCATCAGGCAGCCGACGACCAGCAAGGCAATATTGAGGGCCAACAGGAAGGCATAGGGCGAGGAAATGTAATGTGAGACCCAGGCTGTCAGCTGGTCCGGCACCTGTTCGGTGACGAGAAAATTCGTCAGCCCCATGGCGGTGCCGAGGATCAGCAGGATGCCCCCGGTGAGCAACCCGCATTCCGCGCCGATGCGCGGCAGATCGACGCGGAATTTCAGGTCACGGTGAATACAGGTTTCGATGAGCAGCGCGTAGCCCGCAGTCAGTGCCGCGGCCTGGACCGGTGAACTGACCCAGCCACCGAACATGGCGCCGACCGCGACGATGGGCAGGGCCATTTCCCACTTGGCGTCCCACAAGGCGACCAGGGCCTCGTGCCAATCAAAAGGCGGGCGCGCGCTCTTGCGAACCGGTTCGCGCGATCGTCCCCACAACATCGCCAGTGATACCAGCAGCAGCCCCGGGAGGAACGCCGCGGTGAACATACCCTCGATGCTGACGTCGTACTTGTCCAGCGTCGCCGGGTCAAACCCCTGCAACGTCTGCAGCGCAATGATGGAATAGAGAATCACCGGCAGGCACGGCGGAAACAGCAGCCCGATGGAACCGGAGCCGGTGATCAGGCCGAGCGCGTTACGATCGGTGTACCCGGCTGACTTCAAGGCCGGCAGCAGCAACCCGCCGAGCGCCAGTATCGTGACCCCGGAAGCACCGGTGAACGTGGTGAAGAAAGCGCAGGACAGCACGGTCGCCATGGCGAGACCGCCGCGAAACGGCCCAAACCAGGCGCTGAAGACCCGCACCAGCCGCTGCGCGGCGCCACTCTCGGCGAGCAGATAGCCGGTCAGTGCGAACAGCGGCAGGGTTGGAATCACCGGCGTCGTCGCCAGCGAATAGTGCTTCACCGCCATCGCGGCAGTCGGCTGGCCATCGGCCCACATCAGCAGCAGGC
>JAYTXT010000003.1:0-9728 GCA_043742765.1 Gammaproteobacteria bacterium
TGGTTGCCGCCGAACGGAGGAATCGCCTATGAAACTGCTCCTGTCGTTGTCCCTGGCCTGCGCGCTTGTTTCCACCGCCGTGTCTGCCGCAGGCGCGAAATTCACCTTGAAGAGTGCCGACATCAAGCCGAACGGCGAAATTGCCAATAAGTTTGTTTACCAGGGCTTCGGCTGCAAGGGTGAAAACGTCTCGCCAACCCTGAGCTGGAGCGGAGCGCCCAAGGGCACGCTGAGCTTCGCGCTGTTAGTTCACGATCCGGATGCACCGACTGGTGGCGCCGGCTGGTGGCACTGGCTGGCCTACGATATTCCAGCGGACGCCAGTTCAATCGCGCAAGGCGCCGGCACCGCAGATGGCGCGGCGCTTCCTAAGGGTACGAAGCAGGGCCGGACCGATTTCGGTTCGGCGGATTGGGGCGGCCCTTGCCCGCCCGTTGGGCACGGCAAGCATCACTATAAATTCACGCTGCACGCGCTGAAGGTCGCGAAACTCGAGATCCCGGATGGCGCCACGGCGGCGCTGATCGGCTACATGGTCAACGCGAATTCGCTCGGCTCCGCGACGCTGACCAGCCGCTACGGCCGGTAGCGCCGCGAAGCCGCGACATCTAGAGTCGCGCGCGCAGGCCGACGAAATAGGCGCGGCCCCAGGCTTCGTAGTAGGACGGCACGTTGCGGTAGGTGCTGAAGCGGAAGTCCGCGTTATTCAGGATGTTCGAGCCTTCCACGTACGCCGTGACATGACGGCCGAAGGCATAGCTCACCGTCGCCGACAGATCCTTGTAGGCATCCGACACGATGGGCAGACCCGGGATATACGGTGAATCCAGGTCATGCGTGAAGCTCGAGGTGTAGCTGTAGGACACCTGGTTGCTCCAGCCGAATTTCTCGTACAGGAGCTTCAAGTTGTACGAGTGGGGAATCACGCCGGGAAGCTTGCCCGAGACGCCGCCGAGCGATGAGGTCGAGCTGGTCGCAGTCAGATTTGCCACGACGCCGAAGCCGTTGTCGAACAGGTATTGGCCCATAACTTCCGCGCCGCGCACCGTGCCGCTGTCGCCATTGACGACGTCCTCCTCAAAGTACGGATAGTCCTGGCCAGAGGGGTCGTGAAACACTTTCTGCACCGAGGCTCCAGTGACGAAATTCTTGAGGCGCTTGTAGTACAAGGCCGCAGATACGTACGACCGGGAATTGATGTACCACTCCAGCGAGGTGTCCCACTGTGTGGAGTCCGTGGGCTTGAGGTTCGGGTTGCCCAGGAAATAGGTGATGAAGCTCCCGGATGCCCAGTTGCTCCAGTCGCTCGCGGGCGTGAGCTGCACCAGCGACGGGCGCGAGAGTACCTTCGAGGCGGCCAGCCGCAGGCGCAGGTCCGGGCGGATGTCATAGGCGAAGTTGATGGCCGGGAGCGGCTTGGTATAGGAGCCGCCGCCCTGCACCGGTTCGAGGTTGGTGAATACGACGGTGTAGTCGGCGGACGCAGGGAGCTTGGTCACGCTTTCCGGAAATTTTGAGTATCCCGTGGACAGCACCTTGGTGTGCACAAGACGCAAGCCGATGTCGCCCCGCCATCGATCGCCGGAAAAGTCGAACTGCAAGTAGGCCGCCGTCGTTTTTTCATCCACGTCAAACGATGCGGGGAGGTCTGGGGCAAGCACCTGCGCCGCGTAGCCGGCCGGATACTCGGTAAGTTGGCCAGGCGGGCAGGGATCGTTTGCCGGTGGGCAGTAGATGACCAGGTTCGGATTCTGCTCCGCGAGGAAGAGCGAATTCAGATAGGTGTCGATGTTGAATGTGGCGAAGTTGCGCGGAAAGTTGCCGGGCAGGTCGCCCAGCAGCCCGGTGATCGGCAGCGGCTGGACCACGTTCGCACCGATATCGGCGAAGGTGAATGGGTAACCGCAAAACTGGCAGGCGGTATCGTTGTTGTCGATCTGCGCGCTGCTCTTGCGCCGGTCGGTGAAGTTCACGCCGAATTTGAGAGTCTTGGCGCTGCCCCAGTCCAGGGCCAACTTGCCGTCGACCTTGCCGCTGTTGACCCGATCCTTGAGATTGTCGCCGTAGATGCCGATGTAGTGCGGCCGGTAGTCGGCGTTCGTGGCCTGATCGAGCGAGCGGCCGTCGGCAAGAGTGATCTGCAGATCGGGCAGCCCACTATTGCGGGTCGCAAAAACACCGCTCGCATCCGTGATGCCCGCCACCACGAATCGATCCAGGCCGCCGCTGTTGCGCGCCGCCTCGGAGAGATAGGCGTCGCCGGTGAGCTGCAACCGGTCCGTGACATCCCACCTGAGGTTGCCGCCGAACAGCCGGGTGGTGACCGCGCGCGCGTTGGTGTCGTCGAGCACTTCCGCCACGAGTTGGTTCATGGAGAAATTCGTGATCACGCCGTTGGCGTCGGCGCGGATCGTGAGGGGATCCCACTTCAAGGCAGTGGGATCCGCGAGAGTTCCGGGTTCCTGATCTTCCCGCGGCGTCACGTGGTTGGAGGAAGCGTAATTCTGCGTCGAGGCGTCGTAATGGCCGTAGAGGCCATCGACCGTCAGCAACATCCGGTCATTGGGCTTGAATTGGAACGCGCCCGAAACGCCGAGTCGCTTGTGGTCGCCCAATATGGTGCCGACACTATAGAACTGCGGGAAAATATACTGCTGGTTGGTATCGCCAACGCCGCCGATGCCGTTGAAGTCGACGTTCCAATCCTGCTCCGTGCCCGCCGTCGAGGAAATCTCGTGCAGGTTGTCGGTGCGCGTCGCGCGCTTCGAATACGAGACGGTCAACAACGCTCCCATGCGTCCGTCATCGAAAGTATTGCTGATGACGCCGCTGATTTTCTTGCCCCACTTCCCGGGCAGGGTGCCGTATTCGCCCTCGACCGAGCCCGCCAGGTGCAGTCCCTTGAAATCAAAGGGGCGCGCGGAGCGCAGATCGACTGCGCCGCCCAGCGTGCCTTCCAGGGCCTGCGCCTGCACCGCTTTATAGACGTCGGCGCCGGCGATCATTTCGGAAGGCAGCACGTCGAACGAAAACTCGCGGCCCGAATCTTCGACGGCGAGAATCCTGCCATTGAGCGTGGTGATGTTGAAATCGCCGCCGAGGCCGCGGATGCTGATGCGTTGACCTTCGCCGCCGCTGGTTCGCTCGACCGTGACGCCCGGAATATTGACCAGTGCGTCTGCGACGTTGCGACTGGGAAACTTGCCCAGTTCTTCAGCGGAAATCGAGTCGATGATCGTGGCGGCGATGCGCTTGGCCTCGACGGATCGCATCAGGCTGCCGCGCACGCCGGTGACGACGATCTCTTCGAGCGCTGCGGTTTCAACGTTTGCCGCAGCGGCGCTGCCGGCGGGCGCCGCGGTCTGGCTGATGGCGGGAAAGCTCGCAATCGCCGCGAAGGCGACGCCTAGGAGCAGCTTGGGTGACAGGCAAGGCGACGGCATATGTGTTCCCCCAGGTCGTTCGCACGACTCTTGAGATGTTCGAGTCGACGCCGCAAGATAAACGAAACACAATGAACGTTCAAGAAGAATCATTAAGTGTATACTTTAGTGTATTCCGGTCAAAATATGCGTGTCATTCCATAGTTCGACCTAAGAAATATCGCTATTGAAACTTACAAACGTTTCGAATATAAGACTCCGGAGGACCCCGCACATGTCATCCCGCTCCTGGTTGGTCTACGCCCTCGTCACCCTTGGTTTCTGGGGTGTCTGGGGTGCCTTCACGGGCCTCCCAGCCAACCATGGCTTTCCGGAAACTTTGATCTATTGCGTGTGGGCCCTGACGATGATCCCGCCCGCGCTATACGCGCTCAAGCGCGTCGGTTGGCGGCTGCAATACGATGCACGCTCGCTGGCTTACGGCTCGCTCATCGGCCTGCTCGGGGCAGGCGGGCAGATGCTGCTTTTTCACGCGGTGCGCACCGGTCCCACGTACCTGATCTTTCCGGTCATCTCGCTGTCGCCGGTGATCACCATCGGGATGTCGCTCGCGTTGCTACGCGAGCGTACCGGGAAGCTCGGCGCACTGGGCATCCTGCTCGCGCTGTGTTCCTTGCCATTGTTCGACTATGCAAGCGGCCCGGAAGCGGGCGCCTTCGGCCAGCTGTGGTTCCTGTCGGCGCTCGGTGTGCTGGTTGCCTGGGGCGTGCAGGGTTTCTTCATGAAGCTCGCGAACACGACCATGGATGCCGAAAGCATCTTCTTCTATATGGCGCTGAGCGGGCTGTTGCTGACCCCGGTCGCGATCGCGATGACTGATTTTTCGGTGCCGGTGAACTGGGGACTCGACGGGCCGTACCTCGCCGCGGCGATTCAGATCCTCAACTCCATCGGTGCGCTGTGCCTGGTGTATGCCTTCCGTTACGGCAAGGCCATCGTCGTCTCGCCGCTCACCAATGCCGGCGCGCCGCTGATCACGGCGGTCATTGCCATCGCGCTGCTCGGGGCCGTGCCGGGCGGTACGAAGATCGCCGGCATTGTGCTGGCGCTGGCGGCGGCCGTGCTGCTGGCTATCGAGCCCGAACCGGCGGCGGAATCCGCATCGCAATGATCGTACGGCGCGACACCAGCAGCCGGCGCGAGCGCATCGTGGCGATGCTACGCGCGCACAACAGCGTGCAGATCCACAAGCTCGCGGAAGTCTTCGGCGTCTCCACGCAGACGCTGCGCAAGGACCTCAATTTCCTCGACGCCAAGGGCGTGTGCACGCGCTCACCGGGCGGTGCGCTGTTGCGCCAGGGCGCACTCTCGCCAACCGAGGAAGCCATCGACGTCAAGCGCAAGCGCTATGCGGAAGAGAAGGTGCGCATCGGCCGGGCCGCGGCGGCCTTGATCGGTGCGGGCGAGTCGGTATTGCTCGATTCCGGTACCACCACGCTGCAGGTGGCCCGGCACCTGAATACCACCGATCCGCTGGTCGTGGTGACCAATGACGTCGGCATTATGAACGAGCTGGCGGCGCGCGAGACGGTGCAACTGGTGGTGCTCGGCGGCACGCTGCGCCGCAAGAACCTGTCGTTCTACGGCACGCAAACCGAGCGCGCCCTCGAGGGACTGCATGTCGACAAGTTGTTCCTGGCAGCGGACGGTTTTCATCCTGAAAAAGGCATCACCACGCACTTTGAGCCCGAGGCGCTGCTCAACCGGCTGATGTGCCGGGCGGCCAGCGAGATCATTTTGGTGGCTGATTCATCGAAGTTCGGGCGCATCTGCCTGCACAAGATCCTCGAACCGCGGGGCATCGCCCGGCTGGTCACCGACGCTGGCATCGCGAGGGAAATGCGCGACGAGCTCGCGCGTATTGGCGTCGAGGTCATCATCGCGTGAAGCCGCTCCTCGACATCATCGCGCGGCACAAGGCCGGAGCGCCGGTGGGCATCTATTCCGTGTGCTCGGCCCATCCGCTGGTCATTGAGGCGGCGCTGCGCCGCGCGCACCGCGATTCCGGCCATGCCCTCATCGAAGCGACTTCAAACCAGGTCAACCAGGACGGCGGCTATACCGGCATGCGCCCCGCCGATTTTGTGCGTTTCGTGCGCGACATCGCCGTGCGTGTGGGACTGGCGCCGGAGCGCGTGCTGCTCGGCGGCGACCATCTGGGCCCCAACTGCTGGCAGCACCTTCCAACAGAAGAGGCGATGCAGCGCTCCGAACAGCTGATCGCCAGCTACGTGAGCGCCGGGTTCCGCAAGATCCATCTCGATTGCTCGATGTCTTGCGCGGGTGATCCTGCGGTGCTGGGCGACAACATTGTGGCAGAGCATGCCGCGCGCCTGTGCCGGGTGGCCGAGGAAACCTGGCACCGCGTAGGCGGCGAGGCGCCGGTCTACGTGGTTGGCACCGAGGTGCCGGTGCCCGGCGGCGCACACGAGTTGCTGACGGATCTGCAGCCCACCGCGCCGGCCGCGCCGCTGGCGACTATCGACGCGCACCGCAGAGCGTTTGCCGCGGCGGGCCTCGGCGCAGCCTGGCCACGCGTGGTGGGCCTGGTGGTGCAGCCGGGAGTGGAGTTCGACCACTACAAGGTTGTTGATTTCCGCCCCGAGCGGGTCACGGAACTGAGCGCGGTGATCGCGGCCAGCCCGTCCATGGTCTACGAGGCGCACTCCACGGACTATCAGACAGCGGCGAATTTGCGGGCACTGGTGCGCGCGCATTTCGCAATCCTCAAGGTGGGGCCGGGACTGAGCTTTGCAATGCGCGAGGCGCTCTGGGCGCTGGCCCAGCTCGAGAGTGAATGGCTGCCCGCCGCCCGCCGTTCAGGATTGCGCGAGACCGTGCTCGGGGCCATGGCCGCGGACCCGCGGCACTGGAAGAAATATTATCTGACCAACGGGGCACAACTGACACTGGACCAGCAATACAGCCTGAGTGATCGTCTGCGCTACTACTGGCCGGTTGCGACCGTCGAGGGCGCGCTGGCGCGGCTGCTGGCCAATCTGGAGGAGAGTCCGCCGCCGCTCACGCTCCTCAGCCAGTACCTGCCGCAGCAATACGCGGCGGTGCGCGCCGGGAGCCTGGGCCTGAACGCGCGTGCATGGATCCTGCACCACATCGATCGGGTGTTGCGGCAATACGCTGCCGCCTGCGGCACGGCAACGGATTGAAGCGATGAAATTCCTGGACATCGACGCGGATACATTGCGGGCAGCGCGCGCGCTCGATACCGCGCGGGAGATCGCGCAGCAACCCGCGTGCTGGCGTCGTACCGAGGCGCTGCTGCTGGAGCAGGCCGCTGCGATCCGGCGTTTCCTGACGCCGCTCCTGGCGGAGCCTCGGCTGCGCATCATCCTCACGGGCGCGGGCAGCTCGGCTTTTATCGGCGAATGTCTGGTGCCGCATTTGATGCGACAACTCGGGCTGCGCGTGGAAGCCATCGCTACGACTGATCTGCTGTCCGGGCCGCAGCAATACCTGCAGGCCGCAGTGCCGACGCTCCTGGTCTCTTTTGGCCGATCCGGCCGCAGCCCGGAAAGCGTGGCGGTGGTGGAATTGTCCGAAAGCCTGGTGGAGCGTTGCTACCAGCTGGTGGTCACCTGCAATGAGCAGGGGACGCTCTACCAGCGCTGCCGTGAGCGCCCCAACAGCCTGGCAATCCTGCTGCCGCCCGAAACGCACGACCAGAGTTTCGCCATGACCTCGAGTTTCTCATCGATGATGCTCGCGGCCTGGCTGGTGTTCAGTGACCTGCGCGCACCGCCACCGGGAGTCGAGCGGATTGCGGCGGCCGTGCAGGCAGTGCTCGAGCAGCACAATGCAGCGCTGCGCAGCCTCGCGGAACGAAAGTTCTCGCGGGTTGTGTTCCTCGGCAGCAATAGCCTCAAGGGGCTGGCACGCGAGGCGGCGCTGAAGCTCCTGGAGCTGACCGACGGCCAGGTCGTCGCGGCCCACGACTCGCCGCTCGGGTTCCGCCACGGGCCCAAGACGATTATCACGGCTGACACCTTGCTGTTCGTTTTGCTCGCCAACGATCCGTACACGCGTGCCTATGACCTCGACTTGCTGCGCGAGCTGCGCGGTGACGCGCGGGCGGGCCAGATCGTCGCGCTCACCGCGCGGGCCGGGGACGCGGCGATGCACGGTGACCATATGCTCGTGAGCGATCTTGCGGATGCCGATGATGGCGTGCTGGCCTTTCCTTATGTGGTCTGCGCGCAGCTCTACGCCTTTCATCGGGCCATGCTGCTGGGCAATGCGCCCGATCAGCCCAGTGCCTCGGGCACCGTCAGCCGCGTGGTCAGTGGCGTGACGATCCACGCTTTCTCCGCGGGGAGCTGCTGATGTACCTCGGCGTCGATGGCGGCGGCACCAAAACCGCACTGGCGCTCATCGATCGCGACGGCAACATACGCGCTACGCACTCGGCCCCAGGCGCCTACTACATCGCGAGCGGCCTGGAGGTCACCGGTGGCGTGTTGGCCGCAGCCGTGACCGCCGTACTTCACGATGCGGGCATTTGCGCACCCGACCTGGAATTCGCCTACTTCGGGCTGCCTGCGTACGGCGAGGATTCGACGCTCGGCGAGGCGCTCGACCGGCTGCCGGCCGCCTGCCTTCCCCGGGCAGCCTATCGCTGCGGCAACGATATGGTGTGCGGCTGGGCTGGCTCGCTCATGTGCCGCGACGGCATCAGCGTCGTGGCCGGGACCGGCTCGATCAGCTACGGCGAGCGTGCCGGGGCCAGCGCCCGGTGCGGCGGCTGGGGCGAACTCTTTAGCGACGAGGGCTCGGCGTACTGGATCGCCTGTCGCGGCCTCACTCTCTTCTCGCGCATGAGCGATGGTCGCGCGGATCCTGGCCCGTTGCTGCAATTGTTCCGGGCCAGACTCGTGCTGGCGGCTGACCTGGATCTGTGCGGCCACATCTACACGCGGCTGTCCAGCGATCGCGCGCGCATCGCGCAGCTCGCGCGCCTCGTGCACGAGGCAGCCATCGCCGGCGACACGCAGGCGCTGGCCATCTATGCCGAAGCCGCGGAAGAACTGGCTGGCCTGGTCGAGGCCACGCGCCGCCGCCTCGGGTTTGCCGCCGACGAAACAGTGCCCGTGTCTTACTCGGGCGGCGTGTTTGATCATGCGGGCGAGCTGCTGCTGCGCCCGTTCAGCGCGGCGCTCCAGGCGCGCCACGCGAGCTACCAGCTCGAAAAGCCGGCGCTCCCGCCGGTACTCGGTGCGGCGTTGTACGCCGCGAAATGTTCCGGCCAGCCGTTGCCGGCGGCGGCAATCGCAAGGCTGCGCGAGCAGTGCGCTGCGCTGGTCAGGAAGGGCAACTTATGAGTATCACGGCGCGGTTACTCGGCATGGTCTGCGGCGCGGGCTTCCTGCCGCTGGTCGCGGGGGCTGCCGGCTCGTACACGCTCGAGGATTTCGCCACGGTGCCGAAGATCGACGTGCACGTGCACATCAATTCGAGCGATCCCGCGCTGCTCGAGCAGGCAGCGGCCGACGGGTTCCGCCTCATCACGATCAACGTGGATTACCCGGATTTTCCACCACTCCCACGGCAACGCGCGTTCGCCGCGGAATTGACCGCGGCCCATCCTGAAATCCTGGCGTGGGTCGCCTCATTCGAGATGCGCGGCTGGGACGAGCCGGGCTGGCAGCAGCGCGTGCTGGGCGAGCTCGGCACGGCCTTCACGGACGGCGCGATCGGCGTCAAGGTCTGGAAGAACATCGGCATGGAGTTTCGCGACCGCGGCGGGCAGCTGGTGATGATCGATGATCCGAAGTTCGATCCGGTCTTTGCATTCGTGCGCGAGCGCGGCAAGGTGCTGGTCGGGCACCAGGGTGAACCACACAATTGCTGGCTGCCGCTCGCGCAAATGACCGTCAACAACGACCGGGAATATTTTCGCGAGCATCCGCAGTACCACATGTTTCTCCACCCGGAGCTGCCCAGCTACGAGCAGCAGATGGCGGCGCGCGATCGCATGCTGGCGCGCAACCCGACGCTACGCTTCATGGGCGCACACATGGCGAGTCTGGAATGGAGCGTCGATGAGCTGGCGCGTTTCCTCGACCGGCATCCCAATGCCGTCGTGGACCTCGCGGCGCGCATGGGACAGGTGCAGCACCAGTCCAACCTCGATCGCGACAAGGTGCGGCGGTTCTTCATTCGCTACCAGGAGCGGTTGCTCTACGGCACCGATCTGACGCAGGAGCCGGACACCAGCGCGGCCGCAATCCGGAAGGAGGCGCACGATGTTTGGCTGCGCGACTGGCAGTA
>JAYTXT010000004.1:0-3581 GCA_043742765.1 Gammaproteobacteria bacterium
AGCCGCACCTTCACGCCGGCGGGCACCACCAGCGCATGATCGACGTTGAGCAGATAGTTGGGCACGGTGTTGGGATCGATCCCCGAGCCGAGCACGCGCGCCGCATTGCTGGCGCGATCGAGCGTCGAGAGCACTTCGACGCCGGAATCGACGTATTGATAGGCCCACTTCCACTGATACGCAGTGATACGGATAGTCAGTTCGGTCTTGGTGGCGTCGTCGGTTTCGATCAGCGTGCGCGTCGCCGGCACCGCCATGCCGATCAGGATCAGCACCGGCAGCACCGTCCAGATGATCTCCGCCCTGGTGCTGTGTACCAGCTTGGTGTCAGGGACCGCGCCCTGCGATTTGCGGAAGCGCAGCAGCGAATAGATCATCCAGCCGAATACGAAGAAAGCGATCGCGACGCACCACCAGTACATCAGCATGTGCAGGCCATAAATGCGGCGCGAAATCGCCGTGATGCCTGGCGTCATGTTGAGTGTCCAGGCCGCGAACGCCGTGGGTGAGGCCAGCGCGAGCGTGGCGGCGGCGATGGCGGGTGCGAGTTTCTTCATCTTCATTAACTGACCCTAAAATAGTTCGCGGCTGGACCCGCCAGCGGTGGCGGTTCGTTTGCGGCGCGGCATCTTAGCGGATGCGCCTTTTCTATCGCAACTCAACGACTTAAGTGATCTTACGTTCGCGCGCTGCACGCAGGTGCAGCAAGGCGCCACGCAACTGATGTGCGTCGCCCGCAGTGTCGATGGTGTAAGGCAGCACGCCAAGCGGCGCCGCGCCGAGCAGGTGTTTGAGTGTCGCGAGGTTCTCCTCGCAAGCCTCGAAGTCCGGATCGATGCGGTTGGCGATCCAGCCGACAATGCGGCAGCCGGAGCGGGCGATGGCTTCAACTGTCAGCCGCGCGTGATTGAGGCAGCCCAACTTTAGAGCGACGACCAGGACTACCGGGGCTTCCAGAGCCCGGGCCAGCTCGGCAAGCGACAGGTGTTCGCTGATTGGGGTGTACCAGCCACCGGCACCCTCTATAAGGAGTAAATCCCGGTTACTCCGTAGTCGACGGGCAATTTCCACGATCTTGTCGATATCAACCTTGATATCTGCCCTATTTGCAGCGATATGCGGCGAAATGGCCTCTAATAGGCAATAAGGGTTCAAGTCTTCGTAGCAGATCGGTTCGCCCGAAGCTGCGGCAATCCTCAGCGCATCATCGCTGACCAGCCGCCCGTCCCGTCGATCTGCCCCCGACGCGACCGGTTTCATGCCCGCGACCCTCAGGCCTTCGGCGCGCGCGGCCACCAGCAGACCCGTGGTCACCCGGGTCTTGCCGACTCCGGTGTCGGTGCCGGCAATGAAGAATGTGGAGCAGCTCACGATGAGGTACTCGGACGCGAGCGGACGGCGCTCAGCGGCACGGTTGTTTCACCGGTGCTGCGATCGCTGCCGGGCCCCGCCCTTCCCGTACGCCCAATCCCAGCGAAGGCCGCCCCGTAAATAATCTCCCAGCTCGCCGGGAGTCCCGCCGCCGTGCGGAGCAATTCATAGGCATCGACCATCGAGCGCATGCGGCCGGGTCCGGTGAGACTGCGCCGCCGGTCCGCAGCCGCGTGGCTGGCGCCGACGGCGCGCAATTCGTCCATCAGCTCGCGCACCTGTGGATAGTGGCGCTGCTGTATCTCGCGATCGATAACCGGCTCGGCAAGGCCCGCGTGCGAGATTGCAGCGCCGAGCTGCGACATATCGGCGAAGGCGCTGACGTGCGAGTGTGCGTCAGCCACGGCCCAGGCGTCCCGCAATTCGTGGAGCGTGTCAGGGCCGAGGCTGCTGAATAACACGAGGCCGCCCGGCCGCAGCACGCGCTGCAGCTGCGCGAACAGCGCTACCGGGTCGTCGCACCACTGCAGCATCAGGCTGCTGAACACCAGATCGACCGACTGCGCCGCCAGCGGCAGGGCATAGGCATCCGCGCACACGCATTCGAACCGCCGCCAGAAGCGCTGGCCGCGCCGCGCCTGCCGCGTCATCCCGAAGGCCAGGTCTATTGCAACCACCCTTGCCCGGGGAAAGCGCCGGCGCAAGGCCATCGCGCCCTCACCCGTACCGCACCCCAGGTCGATGATCACGCGCGGCTCGAGGCGAAAGAACTGGAGCCGCGCCAGCAATTCGGCATTGACCCGTGCCGGCAACTGGGCCGCGGCGGCGTACCTGGTGCTGGCGCGGTTGGCAGCGCGCGCCACCGCGCGACGGTCGACGCGGAAGCGCGCGGTGCCGTTCATGACGCGGTTGCCGGCGCCGCCGCTCAGGCCGTGACCGCGTATGGCTCCACGGGCGCGTGCTGCTGCGCGCCGTGCTGCTGCTCCGGCCGCATCCCCAGGCGCGCCAGCAGAGCCTGGTCCCGCGCGACATCCGGGTTGCCGGTGGTCAGGAGCTTCTCGCCGTAGAAGATCGAGTTCGCGCCCGCCAGCAGCGCCAGCGCCTGCAGTTCATCGCTCATGGTCTCGCGGCCGGCCGACAGTCGCACCTGTGCGCGCGGCATCATGATGCGCGCCACGGCAATGGTGCGGACGAAATCGAAGGGGTCGACCGGCGCCGCGTCCGCGAGCGGCGTGCCCGGCACGCGCACCAGCTGGTTGATCGGCACGCTCTGCGGATGTTCGGGCAGCTGTGCCAGCGTCAGCAGCAGCAGCGCCCGGTCGCGCGCGCTCTCGCCCATGCCGACGATGCCGCCGCAGCAGACGTTGAGGCCCGCCTCGCGTACCGCGGTAAGCGTATCGAGCCGGTCCTGGTAAGTGCGCGTCGAAATGATCGCGCCGTAATATTCTTCCGAAGTGTCCAGGTTGTGGTTGTAGTAATCGAGTCCGGCGTTTTTGAGCGTCCGCGCCTGCTCGCCCGAGACCATGCCGAGCGTCACGCAAGTCTCGAGCCCGAGTTCGCGCACGCCCCGCACCATGGCGGCGACCTTCTCGAGATCCTTCGGCTTGGGCGAGCGCCAGGCCGCGCCCATGCAAAAGCGCGTGGCGCCCGCGGCGCGCGCGGCGCGCGCACGTGCGATGACGGTCTCGAGCGGCAGCAATGATTCATTGGCGACACCGGTGTCGAAGCGCACGCTCTGCGGGCAGTAGGCGCAATCTTCGGGGCAGGCACCGGTCTTGATCGACAGCAGCGTGCTCATCTGCACTTCGGCAGGGTCGTGCCAGGCGCGGTGCACCTGCTGGGCGCGGAACAGCAGCTCCGGGAAGGGCAGCGCGAACAGCGCTTCCGTTTCGGCGAGCGTCCAGTCGTGCCGGGGTTCCTGCATGGCCAATCTCCGTGGTTCGCGTCAGTAATGGCGGGCTGCACCGCGGTGCCAGCGCGGGCATTGTGGAGTGATGTTCAAGGGCGAGCGACCAACTGTCAACCAAGCGGGGTCGGGAAAGTCGACAATGGTGCGAGCGCTGGCCGCGCTCGGATCATTCCTGGCTCCGCCTCAGTGCGTGCTGTGTGATCAGCCGGGTCTGATCGGGCCCATTGATCTTTGCGCGGCATGCCTGGCGGACCTGCCGCGCACCGCGCCGGGCGGCTCCTTCCGAGCCGAATCCTTTGAC
>JAYTXT010000005.1:0-9536 GCA_043742765.1 Gammaproteobacteria bacterium
GCCGGGCATCTGTCGATCCGCTACGGCCTGCGCGGTCCGAACCTGGGCGTGGTCACGGCCTGCACCACCTCGACGCACGCTGTCGGGCTCGCCATGCGCGCGATCCAGTATGGCGACGCCGAGCTCGTGATATCCGGCGGTGCGGAGATGGGCACGACGCCGACGGCGATCGGCGGTTTCTCGCAAGCCAAGGCGCTGTCGATGCGCAACGATTCGCCGACCACGGCGAGTCGCCCCTGGGATCGCGATCGCGACGGCTTCGTGCTCAGCGACGGCGGCGGCGCGATGGTGCTCGAGGAATACGAGCATGCGCGGCGCCGCGGCGCGCGCATCTACGGCGAGCTGATCGGCTTCGGCATGAGCGGCGACGCTTACCACATCACCGCGCCGCCCGAGGACGGCGCCGGCGCGTGCCTGGCGATGCGCAACGCGCTGCGCGACGCGGGGCTCAATCCGGGCGAGGTGCAGTACCTGAACGCGCACGCCACCTCGACGCCACTCGGCGACAAGGCCGAGACCGCCGCGATCAAGGCCACCTTTGCCGATCACGCCTACCAGCTCGCGGTCAGTTCCACCAAATCGATGACCGGACACCTGCTGGGCGCCGCCGGCGTGGTCGAGGCCATCTTCTGTGTGCTCGCACTCCGTGACCAGGTGGCGCCGCCGACCACCAACTACGAAAACCCCGATCCCGACTGCGACCTGGATTTCGTGCCGAACACCGCACGCGCCATGCGCATCGAGGTCGCGGTCTCCAATTCCTTCGGGTTCGGTGGCACCAACGGCACGTTGGTCCTGCGCCGCCTGCCGGGCTGACGCTCCGGCCCTGATGCCATGAACGCGCGCAGCCTGCAGGTGCGCGAAATGCAGGCCACGCCCGCGCAACTGCGCGCGCTCGCCGCGCAGCGTCCCGACCTGTTCCCGGTCCTGTTCGACAGCACAGCCGTCGGCCCTCTCGGCCGCTATTCCGTGCTGGCAGCCATGCCGCTGGCCTCGCTCCTGCTGCGCGGCGACGGCCGGCTCGAACCCCGCGGCGTGGTGCTGCACAGCCCGGATTTTCTGGGTGCGCTGGACGAATGGTGGGCTGCGCTGCGCGCGACCGGCGCCCCGGAGGACGAGGCTTGCACGCTGCCGTTTCGCGGCGGCTGGGTGGTATACCTCAGCTATGAGATGGCCGCCCAGGTGGAGGCGGGGCTGCTGTTGCCTGCACTTCCGGGCGCTGCGGTCTGCGCGCTCGCCCTGCGGATCCCGGCGGCCCTGGTGTACGACCACGTTGAGGCGCGCTGCTACCGGGTGGCCGAGGCCGCCGCTGGCGATGTGGATTCCGCGATCGAGCGCGCATTGGCGGGGCTGGAAACGCCGCCCGTGTCGTCGGGACCGGCAAGCGTCGCGCCCGCGCCCGGTGCTGTGTATGAACAGGATCCAGACGTGTTCGGCAGCGCCGTGCTGCGGGCGCAGGAGTACATCGCCCGCGGCGACATCTACCAGGCCAACCTGTCGCGCGGCTGGTGCGTGGAGTTTCCGGCGCGCCCCGATCCGGGCGCATTGTATGAGCGCCTGCGGCAGGCGAACCCCGCGCCGTTCGCGGTCTACGCCTCGCTCCCGGCGATGACGCTGCTCAGTTCTTCACCCGAACGGCTGGTGCGCGTGGCCGGGCGCCGCGTGGAAACCCGCCCGATCGCGGGCACGCGTGCGCGCCACGGCACGCCGGGGAGCGATGCCGCGGAAAAACAGGAACTGCTCGCAAACGCCAAGGAGCGCGCCGAGCACGTCATGCTCATCGACCTGGAACGCAACGATCTCGGGCGCATCTGTCACGCCGGCAGCGTGGAGGTGAATGAGTTCATGGTGACCGAGAGTTACCCACACCTGCACCACATCGTCTCGAATGTGCGCGGCACGCTGCGCACCGGGGTGACGCCCGGGGCGACGCTGCGCGCGGTGTTTCCGGGCGGCACGATTACCGGTTGTCCCAAGTATCGCTGCATGCAGATCATCGGCGAGCTCGAGGGCGAGCCGCGCGGGGCCTATACCGGCTCGATCGGCTACCTCAATATCGACGGCGACATGGATTTCAATATCCTGATCCGCACCGCGACGCTGGCGGGCGCCGAGCTGCGCTTCCGGGCTGGCGCCGGCATCGTGGCCGACTCCGCTTGGCAGCGCGAGCTGGCCGAGACCCGCACCAAGGCGCAGGGCCTGCTGCGCGCGTTCGGGGCGCGGGCATGAGTTCCACAGTGGTGGTGCTGGTGAATGGCCAGCCGGCCAGCGTCGTGTCGGTGCAGGATCGAGGCCTGCAGTACGGCGACGGCTTGTTCGAAACGCTGCGTTGCGAGAGCGGGAGGCTCCGTTGGTTCGATCGGCATCTGGCGCGGCTGAGGCAGGGCTGCGAGCGTCTTGGCATTGCGCCGCCCGCGGGCGAACTGCTGCGCGCCGAAGCGCAATCGCTGCTGGGCGCCATGCCGCGCGCGCTGGTCAAGATCATCGTCACGCGCGGCACGGCCACGGCGCGCGGCTACTGGCCCAGTGGCGATGAGCGGGCGACGCGCATCGTTTCGGTGTATCCATGGCCGCCAGCGGCGGCTGCCGAGTTTCGAGTGGCTCTGTCGGCGGTGCCGTTGGGCGCCAATCCGCTGCTCGCGGGCCTCAAACACCTCAACCGCCTCGAGCAGGTGCTCGCGCAGCGCGCCGCCACGGGCGCGGGACTCGACGAAGTGCTGATGTGCTCCGGCGGCGACGTGGTCTGCGGCAGCATGAGCAACGTGTTTGTTTGCCAAGGTGCCGAGCTCCTGACTCCGCCGCTGGGCGACTGTGGCGTAGCGGGCGTCATGCGCTCACTGGTGATGAGCGAGGCACCGCGGTGTGGTCTCACGGTGCGGGTTGCGCCCCTGTCCGCGCCGCAATTCGCCGCGGCCCCGGCCATGTTCGTGACCAATGTTCGTCTGGGCGTCCAGCCCGTACACTGGTACCAAGGCCGCAGGCTCGAAGTGGACGCGCGCGGCGCCAGATTGCAGGAGCTGATCGATGGCACGCCGTAGCGGCGCCTGGAAGGTGATGGCTGGCCTGGCGCTGGCGCTGGCGCTGGTGGCGGCGGCGCTGGTGCTGCTGCAGCAGCTCAGCGCGAGCATGGATGAGCATTCGCAGGCCGCGGCCGGCACGCGCGTGCAGGTGAGCAGCGGGGCGAGCCTGCGCAGTGTGCTCGCCGAACTGGCGCGGGCGCAGGCGCTGCGCCGGCCGCGCATGGTCGAGTGGTATCTGCGGCTTCACGGCCAGCATCTCAACGCCCAGGCCGGCATCTATGAGCTGCCGCAAGGAGCGAGCGCGCGAGCGATCCTGGGGCAGATCGACGCCGGTCAGGTGGTGCTGTCGCAGCTCACGATTCCCGAGGGCTGGACCTTTGCGCAGATGCGTTCGGCCCTCAATGCCCACACCGATCTCACGCACGAGTGGCAACGCCTGGACGCCGACGCCGTGATGGGCGCGCTGGGCCAGCGCGGCGTGCCTGCCGAGGGGCGGTTTTTCCCGGATACCTACCGCTTCGCGGCCGGCACCAGTGACCGGCGAATCTATGAGCTCGCCCGGCAGCGGATGAGTGCGCGGCTGCGGCGGGAATGGGACACGCGCGCGCCGGGCCTGCCGGTCGCCAGCGCCGCAGCGGCGCTGATCCTCGCTTCGGTCGTCGAAAAGGAATCCGCCCGCGACGACGAACGCGCCATGATCGCCGCCGTGTTCACGAATCGCCTGCGGATCGGCATGCGCTTGCAATCGGATCCGACGATTATCTACGGGCTCGGCACGCGCTACGACGGGAACCTGCGGCGGCGCGACCTGGAAACCGACGGGCCCTTTAACAGTTACACGCGCTTCGGGCTGCCGCCGACCCCGATTGCGCTGCCGGGCGGTGCCTCGATTCACGCGGCGCTGCATCCGGCTGCCATCAAAGCGCTGTATTTCGTCGCCACCGGAAAGGGCGATGGGAGCCATCATTTCTCGGCGACGTACGCGGAACACACTACCGCGCTCCGTGAGTTCCTACGGCGTACAGGTGCGGTGCCCGACCGCGCGGTCACCGGAGGCGCGAAGTGAGCGCCGGGCAGTTCATCACCCTGGAGGGCATCGAGGGCGCCGGCAAGTCCACGGTGGCGCGCTCGCTCCAGGCCGAGCTGACGCGGCGCGGGCTTGCGGTGCTGCTGACGCGCGAGCCCGGTGGCACGCCGCTGGCGGAATCACTGCGCGAACTGCTGCTGCGGCGCGGTGGCGAGCTGATGACGCCCACCGCGGAGACGCTGCTGATGTTTGCGGCGCGCGCCGTGCATCTCGAAAACGCCATTCGTCCCGCCCTGGCCGCAGGCCGCTGGGTGATCTGCGATCGCTTTACCGATGCCAGCTATGCCTACCAAGGTGCCGGGCGCGGAGTCAGCCCGGCGCTGCTGGATCGGCTGGCCGAAGCCATACACGCCGATCTGTGGCCGGCGCGGACGCTGCTGCTTGATCTGCCGGTGGCGGCCGGGCTTAAGCGCGCGAGTTTGCGCGCGGGCGCGCCCGATCGCTTCGAGTCGGAGCAGCGCGAATTCTTCGAGCGGGTGCGCGCCGCCTACCTGGCACGCGCCGCTCTCGAGCCGCAACGCATCCGCGTGATCGACGGCCAGGCGGCGGCGGCGCAGGTCGTGGCCGCGTCACTGGCCGCGATTGCGGATCTCCTGCCCGGGGAGTCCGCGTGACGCCCGTGGCGCCGCCCGAGGCTGGCCCGGATCTCTTCTGGCTGGCCCCGCAGGTGGCGGCCCTGCGGCAAGCGCGCGCGCAGGGGCGCCTTCCGCACGCGCTGCTGATCCAGGATTCGCCGGGCGCAGGCGGCGAGCAGCTCGCACTGCTGGCGGCGCAGACCGCACTGTGCACTCAGGCGGATGCTCCCTGCGGGCAATGCCGTGACTGCCAGCGCGTGGCCTCGCGCTCGCATCCGGATCTGTGGTTCGTGGCTCCCGAGGAGGATTCGATCCAGATCAAGGTCGATCAGATCCGCGTACTGAACAGCGCGCTGACGCTGTCCGGGCACGGCTCAGGAGCGAGCGTCGCGATCCTCAACCCGGCCGACATGCTCACGGTCAACTCGGCCAATGCGCTGCTGAAGACGCTGGAGGAACCGCGGCCGGGCGTGTTGATTGTGCTGGTGGCGGTGGTGAGCGCGCGGCTGCCGGCGACCGTGCTGAGCCGCTGTCAGCGGCTGCGCGTCCAGCCGCCCTCGCGCGCGCAATGCGTGGCCTGGCTACGCCGGCACCGGGGCGAGGGCGACTGGGAGGCGGCGCTGGACGTGCTGGGCAATGCGCCGCTGCGCGCACTGGCGGCCGATCCGGCGGTGCTGCGCGCGCTCCGCGATGAGACTGAGTCTGCGCTTGCGGGTGCGTTGGCCGGTGCCATCGACATTGCGCCGACGGCCGAGCGCTGGGCGCAGCGCGAAGGCCTCGAGCTGCGGCTCCTGTGTGCTGAGAACTGGGTCACACGCCGCATCTTGGCCCTGTTGGCCCGGCCTGGGTCTTTGACAGAATTGCACACTGGAGCGCACTTGCCAGCGGGCAAATCCTCTATGAATATACGCGGTCTGGTCCGGCTCATGGATGCTCTGTACGAGCTACGGCGGCTGGCGTCGACTACGATCAACAAATCGCTCGCCGTAGAGCAGCTCCTCTGGCAGCTGCGCGCGTCGGGCAAGAGTTAGAGACCTGATGGCAAAAGACAACCAGGCCAGGAGCGCCGAAACCACCGGCCGCAGCGAGACTCCGCCGCGCGCCGAGCCAGCGCGCCCTGCGGCCGCCAAGCCGGGGCTGTTGACGCTGACGATCAAGGACAAGAGCGCCCTGTATCTGGCCTACATGCCTTTCGTCACCAATGGTGGGCTGTTTATACCGACCAACAGCAACTACCGCATTGGCGATGAAGTGTTCATGCTGCTCAACTTGATGGGCGAGGATGAAAAACTCCCGGTCGCCGGCCGCGTCATCTGGGTGACCCCCAAGGGCGCACAGGGTAAGCGCACCACCGGCATCGGCGTGCAGTTCAGCGAACAGGATCGCGGCCAGACCCGCAACAAGATCGAGAATTACCTGGCCGGCGCGCTCTCGGGCGACAAGGCCACGCATACCATGTAGCGGCGGCGCGGGCTCGCCACCGCTGGCCCGGCTCTAGCCCGGGCGGCGGAGCTCAGGCTCGGCGCTCGACAGCCCGCCGCGCAGCACATAGGCATCAAACCCGCGCTCGAGCAGGATGAACGCGCCGGCCGCGCTGCGTCGGCCGGTGTCGCAATACACCACGTAGGGCGTAGCGCGATCGAGCGTCGCGAGCTTGAGGCGGATAAAATACAGCGGGATATTCAGCGCGCCTTCGACGGCCAGGTTCTGGTATTCCGAGGGCAGGCGCACGTCGAGCCACTTGCCGCCGCGCTGGATGATGGCGCGCGCTTCCTCGTAGCTGACCCACTGCTGCAGCGGCTCGTTCATGAGCTCGCGGAAATCCTGCTTCGACAGCCGCATCAGCACGCCGTCGGTCAGCATGGTGATGGTGGCGTTGCGCTTGGCCTCGGAGATCAGCGCTTCCTCGCCGAAGGTGTCGCCGACCGTAAGCTCGGCGAGACGGATGCCTTCGCGGTTGAGCGGCGTCTCGCGCGTCACCACGCACTTGCCGCTCACTACGGCGTAGAAGAAATCGCCTTCCGTGCCCTGCTGGATGATCACTTCGCCGGTGCGGCAGGCAATGCGCTGCATGCGCATGAAGATCGCCTGGATATTGGCCGGCGGAATGCGGTGGAAGGCCTTGGTCTGCAGCAGCGTGGTCATCCAGTCGTCGCCGCCGCCGGCGCCGAAATGCGCCTGCAGTTCACCGACTTCGTAGGTGCCGGTCTGGTCCCAGGTGATCATCATGTCGAGCAGGTCGGAGTCGACCGCGATGTATTCGATGGCATCGACGGCGCGAGCCGTAACCCGGCGCGGCAGTTTGGGTGCGAGCGGATTCCTCGCTTCGGGCGTGCCGCCGCGGATCATCGCCGCGGTGCGCTCACCTGCGCGCAGCTCCACCAGGCCGGCAAGCAGCCAGAAGCTGCGCCGCTCGGTATCACCTTCCCTGAAGAGGTTGCGGTTGGCCGCGAGTTCGTTGACCGTGACCTTGCGCGCGAGCGCCGCCAGGTTGTCATTCTTCATGCCTTCGAGCGGCGACAGCTTGCGCAGCAGCGCCACGTTGGCGGGTCGGCCCTCACTCATGCGCACACCTGCATAACGCTTGTTCCACCGATGTTAGCACAGCAGGTTTGCCCCTCACCGTGAGGCACGGATCATGCCAGCGCCGACCAGCCCGCGTCCGGGTGGAAACGTGCGCCATAGCGCAGCTCGAGCTCGGCGAGCCGGGCGACCACCGCGGCGACACCACGCGTGCGGGCATAATTCAGCGGTCCGCCACGAAACGGCGCGAAGCCGGTGCCAAACACCACGCCGGCGTCGAGCAGGTCGGCGTCGGCGACCACCTGCTCACGCAGGCACGCGGCGCATTCGTTGAGGAGCGCGAGGATCAGGCGGTCACTCAGGTCGGCGGGCGCGCTGGCGGTGAGCGGTTCACGCACCGCTTTGCCGTCCTGCCAGGTATAGAAGCCCTGGCCGCTCTTGCGGCCGAGTTTGCGCGCGCTCACCAGTTCACGGAGCCGTGCCACGTAGGGCGGCATCTCGCGCCCCAGTTCGCGGGTGATGATTTCGCCGACGTGCAGCGAGACGTCCAGGCCAACGACGTCGGAAAGTTCGATCGGTCCCATCGGCATGCCGAACTCAACGGCGACGCGATCGATCAGCGCCAGCGGCACGCCTTCTCCGGCCGCGTACAGCGCCTCGTGCAGGTAAGGAAACAGCACGCGGTTGACCAGGAACCCGGGCCCGCTGCGGCAGGGGAGTGGGAGCTTGTCGAGGCGGCGCGCAAAAGCCATCGCCGCGGCGAGCGGCTCGGGGCGCGTCGCTGCGGAATGGATCACTTCGATGAGCGGCATCTGCGCCACCGGATTGAAGAAGTGCAGGCCCACGAGTCGCCCGGGGTCGGCAAGCCGCTCGGCAAGTCGCTCCAGCGTGATGCTGGAAGTGTTGCTGCACAGCACCGCGTCTTTGCTGAGGCGCGGTTCCGCCTGCGCGTACAGCGCACGCTTGGCCTCCAGGTCCTCGAAGATCGCCTCGATCAGTACGTCGGCGGCGGGCACGCCGTCGCCGGCAACGTCAGCGCGCAAGCGCGCCTGCGCGGCTGCGCGTTCGACCGGGTCACGGATCCGCTTGCCAAACAACGCTGCTGCGCGCTGCAGCGCCGGATCGATGTATTTCTGTTCGCGATCCTGGAGTGTGACCTCGAGCCCGCGCAGCGCACACCAGGCGGCGATGTCGCCACCCATGACACCGGCGCCGATGACATGTACATGCTTGAGCGGTGCCTGGGTCTTGCCGCCGAGTGCCTTGAGCCGGTCCTGCAGCAGGAACATCCGCACCAGGCCGCGCGCCGCTTCGCTCGTGAACAGGCTCGCAATTGAGTGCGCTTCGGCCTCGTACGCTTGGTCGCCGCGGGCACCGTAGCGCACCCACAGATCGATGATGGCGTAAGGGGCCGGATAGTGCTCGCGCCGCGCCTGGCGGGCGACGCGCGCTTCGAGCGAGCCACGCATAAGCGCTCGTACCCCTGGCAGATTGAGCAGCCGGTCGAGGAGCGGTGGGCGGTGCGGTGCGGGCCGCTGCGTCACGATCCGCCGCGCCTCGTTATCCAGCTCGCCGGCGGTGACCAGGCGGTCGACGAGGCCGATGGCCAACGCCCGATCGGCGCGCAGCGGTTTGCCGCTGAGCATCAGCTCCATCGCCGCCCGCACGCCGAGCAGGCGCACCGCCCGCACCGTGCCGCCGAAACCCGGGTGGATGCCCAGCTGCACTTCGGGAAGACCGAGGGTCAAGCGGCTGTCATTGACGCCGACGCGGTAGCGACAGGCAAGCGCGAGTTCCAGGCCGCCGCCCAGCGCGAAGCCGGCGAGCGCCGCGACCGTGGCGCAGGGGAGTGCCTCGAGTTTCGCAAACACCCGCTGGCCTACTGTGATGTGGGCCAATGCTTCCTCGGCATTTCGAAAAGTCGTGAACTCCCGTATATCGGCGCCGGCGATAAATCCGGACGTCTTGCCGGAGCGGATCACCAGGCCACTTGGTGGCACCGTCGTCAACTCACCCAGTAAGACTTCGAGCTCGAGCAGCACCGCCTGGCCCAGCGTATTGGCGCTGCCTCCCGGTCGGTCAATAGTCAGGGTGGCGATTCCGTCGCTCGCGCGTTCCAGTCGCCAGGCGCTGGTGTCGTTCATGTGGGGCCCTTCATTGGTTGCGAATTTCAAAGTCACATATCAATGGACGATGGTCCGAGTAGCGGACCTCGGGAATGTGGAATGCGGTGACCTCGATTCCGGCGCTGACCAGGATGAAGTCGAGCTCCACCCGCGGCGCGCGCGCTGGATACGAGGGCAGGCCCAGGGCATTGGCGCTGCGCAGGCC
>JAYTXT010000006.1:0-1747 GCA_043742765.1 Gammaproteobacteria bacterium
CGCGACTGCGCTGGCGCAGCCCCAGTTCGAGATTCCAGAGCGCCTCGGCGCGGAAGCGCCGCTGCGACGAGGGAATATCAGCACCGATATTGAAGCCGCCCGCCTTGTAGCCGCGCGCCAGCGTGGCGTAATACTGCCGCGCGCGATTGGTGTTCCAGAGCCAGGAGAGATTGCCGCCCGGCAGGCGATCAACGGCGCGTGCAAAGAGCGGATCGGAACTGTCGGCATAATCGGCGCGGCGCTGCTCGTAGCGCAGGCCCAGCGTGACGGTGCCATGCGCAGTGGCGCGCCATTCCAGTGAGCCGTAGAGTGCGATATTGGTCGCCTGGTAGTCACTGTCGAGCAGGCTCTGGTCAGCACCGTAGTACTGGTCGCTCCAGATATCGAGCTGCGCGTCGCGCTCGCGCAGCCGCAGGAAATACACGCCGGCCACCGGCCGCCAGCGCCCGCACAACAGTAGCGAGTCGCCGCCGATGAAGCGCAGGTCCTGCGCCAGCGTGCGCCGCGCGCGCAGGTGCTGCTCGAAATAGTCATAGGGCGCGCTGACGCCCCAGTACCGGTCATTCCCCCAGTCGCCATCAAAGGAATAGTTGCTGTGCGAGACCGCAGCGCTGCTGACGCTCAACCATTGCCCGGCGTCTGTCGTGCGCGTCAGGCGCAGCGCCACGCCGCTCGAGCGTTGCGCGTCGCGCCCCGGCTGGTTCGAGCGCGTGACACGCGAGTTGTCGACCGACCAGGCGTCGTAGCCGTTGTCGAGATCGGCGTACAATGCCGTCAACAGGACGCGCGTGCCGGGCAGCGGCTGCCACGCCACTTTGCCGCGCAGCGTGGTTTCATCGTAGCCGTTGGTGTCGCTCCGCCCCAGATAGACATTGCGGCGGAAGCCATCGCTCCGGTAGCGCTGCGCTGCGAGGCGCCAGCCCGCCGAACCGTCAGCGCGCCCATCACCCGCGGCCGCGCCCAGCGCCGTTGCGCCGTAATCCCCGGCCGTCCCTTCAACGCGGAATTCCGGCGTGGTGCCCGGATCCGTACTGCGCAGGCTGATGAGCCCGGCGAGCGCATTGGCGCCGTAGACCGTGCTGCTGGGGCCGCGCAGCACTTCAACGCGGTCGAGATCGAACAGCGTGGCGGGCATGCCGACGCCGGAGAAATCGATGTCGTCAATCAACAGCCCGACCGAAGGGTTCGGCGCGCCCTGGTACTGCTCGGTTTCCCCGATGCCGCGCAACTGGAAATACCGTGGCCGCGAGCTGCCCGACGCCCAGCTCAGGCCCGGCACCAGGCCGAGCACGTCCTCCAGGTGCTGTACGCCCGCAGCCGCCAGTGTCGCGCGGTCGAGCACCGTGATGCTCTGTGGCAGCTCGCGCAGCGGCATGGCGCGCAGGCCCGCCTGGATGACGAACTCCTCGAGCAGTTCAGGGGCGGGCGCTTGCTCCGCAACCCCGGCCGCCGGATTACCGAGGGCCGCAAAAATGCAGGCGCTCGCGACCTTAACTGGATAATTCAATGACCTGCTCCCTACGCCGGTACTAACCGGATCAGGTTCAACGGGTTTGCCGGTTATCCGGCATCTCAGGCCCAGCACAGGGCCACCCCAAGGTTTGCACTGCGCACTATCCTAGCCTCGGCAGCGCATTGCAAGCGGCGCATCCGGCCCTGCCCTGGCGCGCGGCTGGGTTACCATCCGCAGCTCAGCAGGGAGACAGACTGTCATGGACCGGCGTGTGCGCATTTTCCAGGTCGATGC
>JAYTXT010000007.1:0-3533 GCA_043742765.1 Gammaproteobacteria bacterium
GATCTCGGGGTTGAGCGCGCGCAGCCGCGCCTGCGCCGTCAGGGCCTTGCTGGCGCCGACCTGCGTCGCGTCGAACAGCAGCTGGCGCTGCAGGTTGGACAGATCCACGCGGTCGTGATCGATGATGCCGAGCGTGCCGACGCCCGCGGCCGCGAGGTACAGGCTAGCGGGCGAACCCAGGCCGCCGGCGCCGACGACCAGTACTCGCGCGGCCTGCAACTTCTCCTGGCCGGCAACGCCGATCTCCGGCAGCAGCAGGTGGCGGCTGTAGCGTTCACGCTCGGATGCGCTGAGAGTCATGAGTCCACTTACCCGCCGCTCAGCGCGCAGATCAGGTGTATTTCGTCGCCAGCCGCAACCGCCTCATCCAGTGCATGCACCTCACGCTGGTTGATGAAGACACGGATGTGCGGGCGGATGCGATCCTGCTCGTCGATCATGCGGAAGCGCATGCCAGGATGTGCGCGTTCGAGGTCACCCAGGAGCGCCGCGACGGTCGTGCCGCTGGCGCTCACCTGGGCCGCGCCGGCGGTGTAGTCGCGCAATGGCGATGGAATCCTGACGGTGTTCACGCACGCCGCCGCGCGTCGGGGCGCAATACGAAGACCCCTTTGCGGGTGCCGATCCACAGGGTACTGGCCATAGACAGCGAAGAATCCGCGTCGGGTGCGGCGCTGTCAAGCTGCCGGCTGGAACTGCAGGGCGGCGAGCCGCGCGTACAGGCCGTCGGCCTGGATCAACTCCGTGTGGCTGCCCTGGGCGACGATGCGCCCCTGGTCCATCACCACGATGCGCCGCAGGCGCTGGATCGTCGCCAGCCGGTGTGCGATCACCAGCGTGGTACGCGCGCGATCGCCACGGCCGGCCATCAGATTGGCGAGGCCCTGCTGCACGAGCCGTTCGTTCTCGGCATCGAGCGCGCTGGTGGCTTCATCGAGCAGCAATACCGGCGCGTCGCGCAGCATGGCGCGCGCGATCGCCAGGCGCTGGCGCTGGCCGCCGGAGAGCGTGATGCCGCGCTCGCCCACCCGCGTCTGGTAGCCCTGCGAGAGTTGGCGCACGAATTCATCCGCCGCGGCGGCCACGGCCGCGGCGCGCACTTCGGCGTCGCTGGCATCCGGCCGGCCGTAGCGGATGTTGTCGGCGATGGTGCCGGCGAAGATCACGGGTTCCTGCGCAACCACCGCGATCTGCGCGCGCAAGTGCGCCGGATCGAGCTGCGCGATATCGGCGCCGTCGAGCAGGATGCGGCCTGCGCCCGGATCGAAGAACCGCAACAGCAGCTGGAACACGGTGGACTTGCCAGCGCCCGACGGGCCGACCAGGGCCACGGCCTCGCCAGGCGCGACCACCAGATTGAATTCCACCAGCGCGGCATGCTCGGGGCGCGTCGGATAGGCGAAGCGCACGCCTGCGAACTCCAGGCGTCCCTGTACCGGCGTCGCCAGCCGGGCCGGCACGCTGGGTGCGCGAATCACCGCCGTCGTCGCCAGGATTTCCATCAGTCGCTCGGTGGCGCCAGCGGCCCGCTGCACTTCACCCCACAGCTCGCTGAGTGCGCCCACGGAACTGGCGAGTATCACCGCGTACAGCACGAACTGTCCGAGCTGGCCGGCGCTCATGCGCGCCGCCAGCACATCGATGGCGCCGATCCACAGCACGCCGACGATACTGGCGCCGACCAGCAGGAACACCGCGGCGGTCATCGCGGCGCGAAAGCGTGTGCGGCGGATCCCGGTCGCAAAGGCCAGTTCGGTGGCGCTGTCGAACCTCTCCCTATCCACCGGCTCATGCGTATAGGCCTGCACCGTAGGCATCGAGTTGAGCACTTCGCTCGCCAGTGCCGCAGTTTCGGCGATGCGATCCTGGGTCGCGCGCGACAAGCCGCGCACGCGCCGGCCCATGAGAATGATTGCCACCAGCACCAGCGGCACGCTGAGGAACGCCAGCGCCGTGAGCTTCGGGCTGGTCACGGCCATCATCACCAGCGCACCGATCGCCATGACCAGGCTGCGCAGCGCGAACGACGCGGACGAGCCGACCACGGTTTGCACCAGCGTCGTGTCCGCCGTCAGGCGCGAGAGCAATTCGCCGGTGCGCACGCGCTCGAAAAATTCAGACGACAGCGACAGCACGTGGCTGAACACGCGGTTGCGCACGTCGGCCACCACGCGCTCGCCGATCCAGGTCACCAGGTAGTAGCGGCTCGCGGAGGCGAGGCCCATGACCACGGTCACGGCGAGCAGCCCGAGGAAATAGCGGCCGACGTGCGCCGACTGGCCGGCACTGAAACCGTGGTCGATGACCTGGCGCGCGGCCACCGGCAGCAGCAACGAAGCGCCAGCGGCAACCGTAAGCGCCAGCAACGCCAGCAGTATGAGTCCGCGGTGCGGTCGGACAAAGGGCGCGAGCGCCGCGAGCGGCGCCAGCCGCCGCGCCGCTGCCGGCTCAGCGGCCGCGGTATTCGCAGCCACTGGTGCAAGTCTCGTGGATGACAATGCGCGACAGGCCCGCAAGCCGGGGCTGGAGCCGTCGCCACACCCACATCGCCAGCATTTCACTGGTCGGGTTCTCGAGACCGGCGATATCGTTCAGGTAGCGGTGGTCGAGTTCCTCGTGCACGTCGCGCATCGCGGCGCTGAGGTCGGCGAAATCCTGCACCCAGCCCGCCGTAGCCTGCACCTCGCCATCGACGTACACGCCAATGACAAACGAGTGGCCGTGCAGGCGGGCGCACTTGTGCTCGGGCGGCACCCGGGGCAGGCGGTGCGCAGCCTCGATGCGGAACTCCTTGAAGATCTCCATTGCGCTATTCTATGGCCTCAGGCCCGAATATCCCCGAGGAGTTTCCATGACTATTTCCATGTACCAGGCTTCCGCTCCCGCCTTCGACAAGATGCTGGGCAATCTGTCCGCGATCCTCACGAAAGCCGCCAGCTGGGCCGAGGGGCGCAAGATCGATCCGGCGGTGTTGCTGGGTGCCCGGCTGGCGCCGGATATGTTCCCGTTGACTCGCCAGCTGCAGATTGCCTGCGATTTTGCCAAGGGCACCTGCGCCCGGCTGGCAGGCGTCGAGCCGCCGAAGTACGAAGACAACGAGGCGAGCTTTGCCGACTTCCAGGCGCGCATCGCCAGGACGCGCCAGTTCATTGCCACGCTCAAGGCTGCGCAGATCGACGGCTCGGAAGACAAGCAGATCAGTTTCAAGGCCGGGCAACGCGAAATGTCGTTCAAAGGCCAGGCGTACCTGACGGGATTCGCGCTGCCGAATTTCTATTTTCACTACACCACGGTCTATGCCATCCTGCGGCACAACGGCTTGGAACTATCGAAGGGTGACTTCATCGGCTAGTTGCCCGGCGTGGATGCCGGCGCCGCTCGCGCGGCGTCGACCCGGAAGTGCAGTTGCGCGGCCTGTGCGGCGTCCACGGCGCCGATGAGGGCATCCACGGTGGCGGATTCGCCCGGCGGCAACTTCAGGGGGAGTGCCCGCCGCTGCCCCTGTTGCAGGATTCGGCCCAAGCCGTCGACGT
>JAYTXT010000008.1:0-5231 GCA_043742765.1 Gammaproteobacteria bacterium
GCCCATCACCAGCGGGGCGCGCGTCATCGATTCCACACCGCCGGCCAGCGCCAGCTCGATCTGACCCGAGAGTATCGCGCGCGCGGCGCTGCCTACGGCGTCGAGCCCGGAGCCGCACAAACGATTGATGGTCACGCCCGGGACGCTTTCGGGCAGACCGGCCAGCAGCAGGCTCATGCGCGCGACGTTGCGGTTGTCTTCACCCGCCTGGTTGGCGCAACCGAGGTACACCTCGTCGAGCTGTGCCCAGTCCATTGACGGGTGACGCGCCATCAAGCCACGGATCGGGGCGGCAGCCAGGTCGTCGGTACGCACTGCCGCCAGTGCTCCGCCGTACCGACCAATGGGCGTACGCAGCGCGTCGCAGATAAAAACTGGCTGCATTTCAGCGGCCATGCAGCCGCTCAAACAGGCTTTTTTTCAACAGCGGTCGATCAGAAACGAGGTGCGCACCCTTGCCGCCGTTCATTGGGGAACTCTTGGAATACATTGGATGTGAGCGAAAGACTAATGTCATTGGTTGTGGCCCGCAAGCAAAAGGGACCGTTAGGCAGGCCACCAGCTCCCCGGCGGGAGGATTCCAGTGACGCGGTACGATAATAATGGGTAAATGGCGTGCATCCGGGCCCGGATTGTGGCAATTTTCTCCTATGCTAAATGATTCGAAGCGCGGTAGACGCGTCGCCATGGACAGGCGTGGCTTTCTGCGCAACGTGAGCGTCGCTGCATTGGGCCTGACTACCGCTGGGGTTGCGCTCGCCAGGAGTGTCGAACGGCGCCTGCTTTCGTTTGCACATACCCACACCGGTGAACGACTGACGACCGTGTACTTCGACGGCGGCGACTACGTCGCCATCGCCCTGCGCCAGGTCAACGAACTGCTGCGCGATTTTCGCACCGACACGGTCTACCCCATTGATCCCCGTGTGCTCGATCGGCTGTTTGACCTGCAGTCGGCGACCGGCGGCAGCGAAGCCTTCCAGGTGATCTGCGGCTACCGCTCGCCCACGACAAATGAGGCGCTGCGTAGAGCCTCGGGCGGAGTGGCGCAACACAGCCTGCACCTGGAGGGACGTGCCATCGACGTACGCCTCCCCGGCGTCGAAGCGGCCAGATTGGCGCGGATGGCGCGCCAGCAGGCCAGCGGCGGTGTTGGCTACTACCAGGTGTCGGATTTCGTGCACCTGGATACAGGTCGGCTGCGCATCTGGGGAGACCCGATACCAGCCTAGGGGTATGTGCTGATGGCGCCGGAGACTCCCGGCGCACACACTTGGGTCAGGTTCAATCAGGGGTCGCACCATGAACGCGGACGCAAGCGAACCGCTCAAACAGCTCCACAAGGTGCTGGCCGAGCTGGAGGGCCTGGCCAAGGCGGCGGCCAATACGGCTGGAGAAGGCGGCACCGATCTGCTTGGCCGGCTGAAGGGCACGCTTGATTCGGCCCGTACACGCATACGGGATGCCGAGCAGGCTTTGCAACGCGAGGCGACCCACGGCGCCAAGGCCGCGGATCAATACGTTCACGATCACACCTGGATGTCCATCGGCATCGCCGCGGCCGTGGCCTTCCTGCTCGGCGCGCTGACCGCGCGTCGGGAATGACAGGCAGGCCGCCATGAACGTGCTGGGCAGCGCAATAGCCGGGGTCGTCGAGTCGGTGGGCCACCTGGGTGCGACCGTGGTCACGAGCCTGGAGCGGCGCCTGGAGCAATTGCGTGCGGCAGTTCGCAAGGAAGTGCGCCGCGCAGCGGCCGCGTTCGCGTGGGCGATCGCCGCGGCGGCACTGGGCTTCGCGGCACTTGCCTTCGGCGCGGTGGCGATTGTGATCGCCGCGTGGGATTCCCATCCGGTATTGGCGGCGTTGCTGATCGCACTCGGATTCTGCCTGCTCGCCATCATCGCCGTGCTGCTGATGCGCAGTTCCACGCGATGAATTGCGGATGCTGGACCTGACGCCGCGCATTGCCTGCCTGCTGCTGTCGCTCGGCTCCATCTGCACCGCTACCGCGGCCGACACCGACCATCAGCCAATCTGGATTCAGGGCGGACAACCCACGCCTCAGGCGCTGATGCTGCTGGCACAACTCGATGCCGTCGCCGATCACGGTCTCGACGCTGGCGACTACGGAGGCGCGGCGCTCGAAGCGATGGTGGATCGCCTGCGGCGCGAGCCAAAGCCCGCGGCCGAGATGCTGCAGCAGACGGACGCAGCCCTGTCGCGCTCCGCGCTCGAACTTGCCCATGACCTTCACGACGGTCGCGTTCGCCCCAGGGATGCCGGCTTCGCCGCGGGGTCGGGCCGCGCGCCGCTGGATGCGCCAGCCCTGCTGAAGCGGCTTGCCGGCAGCCCTGACCTCGCCGCCGAATTTGCGCCGCTCGAGCCTCCTTTTCTGCACTATCGCCTGCTCGAGACGGCTCTGCACGGCTATCAGGAGCTCGCCCGGCAACCGGCCCTCACGCAACTGCCACCGCTCCCGCAGCGCACTGTCCGCGAGGGCGATCGATACGAAGGCGCAGCGGCGCTGCGCCGGCTGCTGGTTGCGCTCGGCGACCTGCCCACCAGCGACGCCGAGGTGACGGGCGACGACAGGGAGCTGATGGACGTCAGACTCGTCCACGGGATAACCCGCTTCCAGGGACGGCATGGGCTGGTTGCCGACGGCCTGCTGTCGCGGAAGACCTTTAGCGCGCTGACCGTTCCGCTGGCGACGCGCGCGCGCCAGATCGAGCTGACACTCGAGCGCTGGCGCTGGCTGCCGGCATTCACGGCGCCGCCGATCATTGTCAATATTCCGCAGTTCCAGCTGTTTGCGTTCCGCACGACCGACGATCGAGCGGCCGACGTAGCCCAGATGCCGGTGATCGTCGGCCGGGCCTTTCGTCGCAAGCGCACGCCCGTCTTTATCAGCGAACTGCGATCCATCGTATTCCGACCGTATTGGGACGTGCCGGCCAGCATCGTGCGCGATGAGATGCTGGCGCCGATGCGCGCCGACGCGAACTACCTGGAGCGCAACAACCTGGAGATCGTCCAGGGCGGCGGTGACGACGCCACGGTGGTAGCGGGCAGCGCGGCCAATATCGACGCGCTGGCGGGCGGGAGCCTGCGGTTGCGCCAGCGTCCGGGGCCCGACAATGCACTGGGGCTGATCAAGTTCGTGATGCCGAACGACTACAGCGTATACTTGCATTCCACGCCCGCCCAGCACCTGTTCGACCAGGCCCGGCGCGACTTCAGTCACGGCTGCATACGACTGCGCGATCCGGTGGCGCTGGCAGTGCATGTCTTGCGCACGACCCCCGGCGACTGGTCCGCCGTGGCGGTGGCAGCCGCCATGCAGGACAGTGCGACGCAGCGCGTGACGCTGGCCGAGCCGGTGCCGGTCATGGTCCTTTACGCCACAGCGCTGGCCACCGAGGCCGGCTCGATCCTCTTTTTTGAAGACCTATACGGGCACGACCGGCGCCTCGATGCCCAGTTGCGTGCCCGTCGGCGCAATCAGGCGGCGCGCTTCATTCTTCCGCCCACGCGCGCCAGATAGCCAGGCCGACCGTGAGCAGGACCGGACCGACGAACACGCCGACCAGCCCGAAACAGCTGAGCCCGCCGAGCGCGCCGAACATGACCAGGAGGAAGGGCACATGCGCCACCCGGCTGATCAGAAAGGGACGCAGGATGTTGTCCGTCGGATGAACCAGCAGCACCCCCCAGCCCAGCAGCACGGCGCCTTGCCAGATCTTCCCGCTCACGAGCAGCCAGGCGGCAATGGGCCCCCACACCGATGCCGTGCCGACCCATGGCACCGCCGAGAGGAGGCCTGTCAGGGCGCCGAGCAGCACCGGCGTCTGCATGCCGACGAGCCAGAATCCCAGGCCGGCGATCAGGCCCTGCGCCAGCGCGCAGACCAGCGATCCGTAGACCACCGTGCGCGTCATGATACCGGCCGATTGAAAATACGGATCGATGCGTTTGCCAAAGAGCCGTCGGATGACCGCGCGCGCCTGGCGCATGGCGGAATCACCGTCGCGATAACAAAAATACAGCGTGAAGACTGTTGCCAGGGCCTTGCCGACGTTGCGGCCAATGTTCGCGAACAAGCCTGGCGAAGTTGTCAGCCATCGCTGCACCCATCCCATGAGAGAACGCCCGAAAGCCTCGGGGCTCACAGCCAGACGATCGAGGCTTGCCTGCATCTGGGCGCCGATTCCGGGGATATTGCGGACGGCGGCGGGCAGCGGGTGGGGTCCCGTGGCGAAATAGGCGGCAAGATTCCTGTAGCCAGCCATGAGTTCGCCCTGTACGAGCACGGCGAGCCACAGCACCGGAACCACGACCGCGCAGATCACCAGCGTCGTCGACAGCAGCGCCGCGGTAGAATCGAACTTCCCGAGAGCGGCGCGTATGCGCCGGTGCGGCGGCCAGGTCACATACGAGAGGATGACGGCCCAGGCGATGGCCGCCAGGAACGGCTGGAGCACGGCCAGGCAGCCCAGGCCCAGGAGTACGAGCAGGAAATCGAGGAACAGCCGCCTCGAGTGCGCCGTCCGCAGCGGAGTTTCGGGTTCAGACAAGAGACGGCTCCAAATGTGGAAGTGTCTACCTATTATCTGCGCCCTGGACTACGCAATTACACTGATCCGTGCCAGTTTCCGCGCCGGCACAGTAGCCGCTGCCCCTACGGGCTGCGGGAGTAAGCGATGACCGTGGCGGATCCTGCTTCGGCAACCGGCAGTGCCGACGCCCTTGACCGGCCTGGCTGGTCCGGTCTGGGCGAGGCCGAGGCCGCGCGACGCCTCGAGACAGACGGGCCGAATGAGCTGCCGACGCGCCAGGGGCGGGGGATCCTGACCATTGCCGTCGACGTCGCCCGTGAGCCGATGTTCGTCATGCTGGTTTGTGCAGGGAGCCTCTACCTGCTCATGGGCAAGCGCGTGGACGCACTCATGCTACTGGGCTTCGTCTTCGTCGTCATGGGTATCACCATCATCCAGGAGCGCCGCACGGAACGGGCGCTCGATGCGCTGCGCGATCTTTCCAGCCCCCGCGCACTGGTCGTGCGCGGCGGCCGTCGCCAGCGGATCGCCGGCCCGGACGTGGTACGGGGCGATATCCTGGTGATTGCCGAGGGCGATCGTGTGCCAGCGGATGCGATTCTCAGGCAGACCACCAGCCTGACGGTAGATGAATCGCTCCTGACCGGCGAGTCCGTGCCGGTCAGGAAATCGCC
>JAYTXT010000009.1:0-4499 GCA_043742765.1 Gammaproteobacteria bacterium
GGAATTCCGCATCCAGATGAGCCTCAGCTACGAGGGTATCGGCGCCTCACTCCAGCTCGTCGATGACTACGTGACGATCGGCTCGCTGCTGCCCGGGGGTCCGGCGGCAGCGGCCAACACGCTCAAGCCCAACGATCGCATTCTCGCCGTCGGCCAGGGGCACGATGGCGCACTGACCGACGTGGTCGGCTGGCGGCTCGATGATGTCGTGCAGCTGATCCGCGGCAAGGGCGGCACGCTGGTGCGGCTGCAAGTGTTGCCCGCCGGCGCCGCGCCCGGGAGCGACGTGAAAATCATCGAGCAGCCGCGCGGCAAGATCACGCTCGAGAACCAGGCGGTCAAGAAGGAATTACGCAAGGTACGCGTGGGCGAACGCGAGCTGCGGGTCGGCGTCATCGGCGTGCCCGGGTTCTATCAGGATAACGACGCGCGCAGCGCCGGCGATGAAAATTATCGCACCACCTCGCGCGACGTGCGCCGGATGATCAACGAGCTGCAGGCGCAGGGCGGTATCGACGCGCTACTGCTCGACCTGCGCGGTGACGGCGGCGGGTTTCTGCCCGAGGCGGTTGCGCTCAGCGGCCTGTTCATAGACCAGGGTCCGGTGGTACAGCTGCGCACCACCAACGGCAGTATCGAACACCTCGATGACACCGAACCCGGAGTCGCCTATGGCGGCCCGCTCGGCGTACTGGTCGACCGCACCAGCGCCTCAGCCTCGGAGATCTTCGCCGCAGCCATTCAGGATTATCACCGTGGCCTGGTGCTAGGCCAGACCACGTTCGGCAAGGGCACGGTGCAGCAAGTCATCACCCTCGGCGGCTGGTCTGCGCACCCGCCCAGCGGCCAGCTGGACGTGACGTTTTGCAAGTTCTACCGCGTAACCGGCGAAAGCACCCAGCTGCGCGGGGTCGAGCCGGATATCGAACTGCCGGCGCGCATCAACACGAAAGACGTCGGCGAAGGCGCGCTGGAATCGCCCCTGCCCTGGGATCGCATCGCTCCGGTGCCGATCCGCGCCGACGCGCCGTTGACCGAGGTAGCGCTGTCGCTGGCGAGAGACCAGGCCGCGCATTCGGCGCACGACGCGGACTACCAGTGGCTGGTCGGCGCCCTGGCGGCGCTCGAGCAGAACCGCAAGAATCATTCCCTGTCGCTCAACCTGGCCGAACGCCAACGCGACCGCAGCGCCCAGGAGCAGCAGGCGCTGGCCCGCGAAAATACGCGCCGCGCTGCCAACGGAATTCCCGCCCTCAAGTCGCTGAGCGACGCGCAGGCGGACCAGCAACCGGACGTGTTGCTGGCGGAAGCGGCGCGTATCACGGCGCAGCTGGCATTGGCATCGGTGGTGCCCGCAGCGACCACCGCGGCGACCAGACCTTCAGCGCAATAGCACCCGGTAGATTTCCCAGCAGTCTTCGACCAGCACGCGGGTAATCACAGCGCCATCGTCAGTGGCGAGGCTCGCGGCATCGGGCACGGAATCCGTGTCGTCGCGATAGCGGGCGATGCGGCGGAACGCTTCCGCGCGCGCGCGGATTTCCGGCAGCAGTTCGCGGCGCTCCTCGAGCAGCGTGCGGGCGCTCTGGATCTCGCTCATCAGCCGCTCGCACCGGGAACGCTCACCATATTCGCCCGGGACCGGCTCGCGCCGACCGCTGGCCTGGTGCGTGGGCTCGAACAGCGCGGCGCGCGTCAAGCGCTCGCGCAGCACTTGTCCGTACGCCACTGCGGCCAGATTGATCGCCCGGCGCGAGTCTAACGACAGGCCGGTGAAATTGGGCTGCTCGGCTTCCAGCGCGGCGTGCACCGCGCGCGTCTCGCCCAGCGCCTGCTCGGCCAGGAGCGAACGGATGCTGGCGGCGTGCAATTCCTGCCGCGCCCGGCGCCTCTGGAAGTAATGCCAGAAGCGCCGCAACCCGGCGAGCAGCCGTTCGAGCTCAGCGAGCCGCGCGCGCGCGGCGGCCGCGGTGTTCTCGGCGTTCAGGCAATCGGCTGCCACGCCCTGCCGGCGATCGAACTGCCGGCGGTTGAATTCGGCGAAAAAATTGCGGCGTTCACGCTCGAGTTGCTGGGTTTCGAGCTCGGCGACGAACTGCCGCAGCAGGCCCTGTCCGAGGGTCCACAATTCCCGCAGCTGGTAGAACACCAGCGCCTGGTAAGCGGTCTGCGGTTGCGTCAGCCGCGTTTCCAGCCCCTGCAGCAGCTCCTGGACGCGCGCCGTGGCGCCTTCCTGCTGTTTGACGCGATCCTTGAGCCGCTGGATTTCCTCCTGCGCGTTGCTGAAGGATTTCTTGAGCTCGATGCGATTGCGGAACAGGTGGAGGATGCGGCCGTCGTCTGCCGCGGCTTCGCGGCCGTCGCGGATCGCCACGTGCAGGAAGCCCAGTTGCCTGATACGTTTCATGAATTGCGCAACCAGGCGCATAGCGGATTAGCGCTCAACCAGAGTGTGAGTCGGTACTGCCGCGAGCGAAGCTGTGGCCTCGTTCCGCGCAATATTCCAGCCACTTGTTTACCATCATGTTGCGGGTCCAGCGCCGATCCAGTTCACGTTCCGGGCCCGTGACATCGGCCACGCGGGCTTCCAGGAGCCGCGCGTCGTGATAGAGCCGCAGCCGCAGGTCCGGCACCCGCTCCATGACCGCCGGGGCGCCCGCCGCCGGCAGCAGGTAGGTCAGCAGCAGCTCGGAGGTATAGCGGGCGCGCTCGATGACGTTCAGAACCAGCGTGCAGTCACCCTCGATACTGGAAATACGGCTCCGGGCCAGCGACCGCAGGTCGCCCGCCAGGGCCGCCAGGCGCAGGTAATTGCTTTCGTACAGGCCCATGAGCGCGACGAAGCCGCGCGGCCTGGCACGCCAGGAAACCACCAGATTGCATTCAGCGATCACGGTGCCGAATATATCATGCGGTTCGCGACCGCCACGGCCGTGTCACCGGGCCGCGACCTGCGTCACGCAGGTTTTATGAACAGGTGCTCACGATAGTGGCGCAGCTCGGCGATCGACTCGTAAATATCAGCGCGCGCCAGATGCGCCGAGCGTTTGCTGAACGACGCGCCCACCTGTGGGTGCCAGCGCGCCGCCAACTCCTTGAGCGTGCTGACATCGAGATTGCGGTAGTGAAAGAATTTCTCCAGCGCCGGCATCCAGCGCGCAAGGAAACGCCGATCCTGGCAGATGCTGTTGCCGCACATCGGTGAGGCCCCGGCCGGCACATGCAGCGCCAGGAATGCCAGCGTCTGCCGCTCGGCCTCCGCGGCACTGACCCGGCTCGCGCGCACGCGCGCGAGCAGGCCGCTCGCGCCGTGGTGGCTCTGGTTCCACTCATCCATCAGCGCCAACACCGCTTCGGGCTGGTGTAGCGCCAGTTCCGGGCCGTCGGCGAGTACGTTGAGATCGCGGTCGGTCACCACGGTGGCAATTTCAATGATGCTGTCATGCTCAGGACTGAGCCCGGTCATCTCCAGGTCGATCCAGATCAGGTGATCCTTGCTGCTCAAGCGCCTTTACTCCTGCCGGTTAGGGCATCATAACAGGGTGAAGAAAACGACCATCGCCGGCGCCGGACCCGCGCCACCGCAGTTCCCGGCTCTGGTGCTGGTCTCGCATGGCGCGAGCGCACGGCTGCGCCTCGGCGATGGCGCGCAAGTGCTGGCGCGCGCGGCTGGCCGCGAGCTGCAGTTTGTCTGCGGCGACGAAGTGCTGTGCGCGCGCGATGCGCAGCACGCGCAGTGGCAGATCCGCAAGGTCAGCGCGCGCCGCAGCGCGCTCTACCGCAGCAACGCCCGCGGCGGCGCCGAGCTCGTAGCGGCCAACCTCACGCTGCTCGTGGTGGTGGTGGCGCCGCGGCCGGAACCGGACCTGTTTCTCGTCGATCGGTATCTCGCCGCCGCGGCCAGTGACGGCATCGGTGCGCTGCTGCTGGCCAACAAGGCCGACCAGGAATTCACGCCGGAATTGCGCAGCGAGCTGGCGGCGCTCGCGGCAACCGGTTGCGCCATCCTGGAATGCAGCGCGGCGACCGGCACCGGCTTGGCCGCGCTGCGCACGCGGCTGCGCGATGAAACCGTGATGTTGGTCGGGCAATCTGGCGTCGGCAAGTCCTCGTTGCTGCGCGAGCTGGTACCCGGTTGCGAGGCGCTGGTGGGCGAACTGCTCAAGAGCGAGGCAGGCCGCCACACCACCAGCGCCTCACAGCTCTACGCGCTGCCCGGCGGCGGCTCGCTGATCGATTCGCCAGGCGTGCGCGATTTCGCGCCCGCCGCCGGGGCGCTGGACGAACGCACGCTGGGCTTCAGCGAGGTCGCGCGCTACGCACCGCTGTGCCGTTTCGCTGATTGCCGGCACCTGCAGGAGCCCAATTGTGCGGTGCGCGCGGCGCTGGCAGCCGGCACCATCAGTGCCCGGCGCTATGAGAGCTTCCGGCGCCTGCGCCGGCTGCGCGCGGAACTTTTGGAGCGCGTGCCCTACGCGCGCCGCTAGCATCGCGGGCGC
>JAYTXT010000010.1:0-2244 GCA_043742765.1 Gammaproteobacteria bacterium
CTGCAGTTCGCGCAGCTGCGCAAGCGAGCTGTGCAGCGTGACGCAGTCGAGCCCTTGCGCCTCTGCCTGGGTGCATGGGTCGGTGGGACCTGGGGTATAGCCGGCATGCCAGAGCCGCAGCAGCCCCGCGAATGCGCTAGCTGCTGTGGTCGCGCCACCCGCGCTCGCCAACAGCTGTGGCAATGTGGGCGGTGCCAACGCGCGGGGTGCCACGGCTACGGTCGCGCCGGCAGTGCCGCTGCCCTTGGCGCCGCCGCCTGATTGTAAGGTGTAGCGCCACAGCATGCCTGCGCCGGCCAGCAGCAACAGCGCGCAGCCCGCTATCGCCACCGGCATCAGCCACGCGGGGGCGAGGCGCCGGTCGAAGACCTCGCTCGCGGCGCGCCGCACCAGTGCGGCGTCCACCTCGTGCCGGTCTTCGGTATAGGCGCCGAGCAGCGCGCGGTCGCAGATGACGTTGATGACGCGCGGCACGCCGCCGCTGAGACGGTGGATCTCGCGCAGCGCCGCGGGCCCGAAGATATCGCTGGTGGCGCCCGCGACGCGCAACCGGTGGCGCACGTAGGCCGCGGTGTCCGCTGGCGCCAGCGGCTGCAGGTGGTAGCGCGCGGTGACGCGTTGTGCGAGCTGGCGCAGGTCGTTGCGCGCCAGCAGTTCGCGCAACTCCGGCTGGCCGATGAGGATGATCTGCAGGAGCTTGTGCGAGTCGGTCTCGAGATTGGTAAGCAGCCGGACCTGCTCGAGTACCTCGACCGAAAGGTTTTGCGCCTCATCGACGATCAGCACCGCGCGGCGCCCGGCAGCGTGCACGCTCAATAAACAGCGGTTGAGCAGATCGACGAGTTGCTTGCCGTTGCCAACCGCGCCGGCCGCTACGTCGATGCCCAGTTCCTCGCAAATCGCCTGCAGGAATTCCAGTGGTGTGAGCCGCGGATTGATGATCAGGGCAATTTCCGCGTTCTGTGGGGTACGCGCCAGGAGCGAACGGATCGTCGTGGTCTTGCCGGTGCCCACCTCGCCCGTGAGCTGGATGAAGCCGCCGGCATTGTTGATGCCGTACACCAGGTGCGCCAGTGCGTCGGCGTGCTGCGTTCCCAGGTACAGGTAGCGCGGATCGGGCGTGATGGCGAAGGGCTGCTCGGCGAGGCCGAAGCTGGTGATATACATGTGCCCGATGCGTCCTGTCAGTGAACTGCGTCAGCTTGCGGCCGGCGGCTGGCCGGTGCGCATGCCGATTTCATCTGGCGCGAATTCATCGACGTTGACGATGTCCATGACCAACGCGTCATAGGCGCGCAGCGTGGCGGCTTCCGCGGCGCTGAGAATGCCGAGTGCCAGGCTCTGTGCAATCTGGCCGGGCAGCTCGAGTGCGCTGACGCGCCCGGTGCGGACGCCCTCGACGCGCAGTTTCTTTTCAATGAGCTCGGCCGCGGGCGCCAGCTCGAGCGCGTGCTGCAGCTGGCCGAGTGGATTGTCGTTGCGCTGTTCACGGTAAACGCCTGCCGTCACGCGGTCGCGCGATTCGCAGTCGCTCTGCACCAGGCCGGCGACGGCGCGACCGAGGCGATCGCCGGGTGCAAAATAGGTGAGGCCGCGCGGAAAAATGCACAGGCGCATCAGCCAGGCCATGGGCCGTACCGGGAAATTCCGCAGCACGCCATGGAGCTGTTCCTGCGCCTGGTAAAGCAATTCACGGCAGCACCATTCCACGATTGGCAGGTCGGCGACCGGACTCCCCTGGTCTTCATGGTGCTTGAGCACCATGGAAGCGAGGTACATCGAGGACAGCACGTCGCCGAGTCGCGCGGAAATGCTCTCCTTCTTCTTCAGGTAGCCGCCCAGCGCCAGCATCGCCACGTCGGTGGCGAAGGCGAACGAAGCGCTGAAGCGCTCGATGTGCTGGTAATAGCGGCGCGTCGGCCCGGCATCGGGCACCGATTCGAAGCGCGCCAGGGTGAGCGCCATGACCAGCGAGCGCGCGGCATTGGAAATCGTAAAGCCGATGTGGCCGAACAGCGCCCGGTCGAACTCGTCGACGCCGCGTTCGCGGTCGGGATTGCGTGCGGCGTTCATCTCGCGCAACACGAAGGGATGACAGCGGATCGCGCCCTGCCCGAAGATGATCAGGCTCCGCGTCAGAATGTTCGCGCCCTCGACGGTGATCGCGATCGGGACCGACTGGTAGCCGCGCCCAAGATAATTGCGGGGCCCGAGCATGATGCCTTTGCCGCCCTGCACGTCCAT
>JAYTXT010000011.1:0-4749 GCA_043742765.1 Gammaproteobacteria bacterium
AGCTGCGCGCACGCATGGCGGCGGCGGCCGATGGCCTGCAGTTCGAGACCGCTGCGCGGCTGCGCGATCAGCTGGCAGGTCTGACCGAACTGCAGACCCAGCAGATCGCGAATGCACCACGTACCCGCGACATCGATATTGTGGCGTTGGAGGGCGAGCCGGGGCAGTACGCCGTGACGTTGCTGACGGTGCGCGAGGGGCGGAGCCTCGGCACCACGAATTTCTTTCCCGCGGCGATGGGCGAGCCGCCTGACACGCTCGCCGAATTCCTGCTGCAACACTACACGCGCCAGGCGGTGCCGGCCGAGATCGTGGTCGGTCTGGAGCTGCCGGACCACGCCTCGGTAGCCGAAGCGCTGGTCGCGGTCGCGGGCCATGCGGTCCAACTGCGCTCGGGCGGGCGCGGACTGCCAGGGCGCTGGCTGGAACTCGCGGAAGAGAACGCGCGCGAGGCGCTGCGCATGCGCGCCAACCGCCGCGACTCGGTGGCGCGCTCGCTCCAGTGGCTCGCCGCAACGCTCGCGCTGCCGCGCGTGCCCGAGCGCATTGATTGCTTTGACATCAGTCACACGGGTGGCGAGGGCACCGTGGCCGGCTGCGTGGTGTTTGGGGAGGAGGGGCCGCATAAGCGCGCCTACCGGCGCTACAACATCGAAGGCGTGGCGCCCGGCGACGACTATGCCGCGCTCGAACAGGCGCTGGCCCGGCACGGGGCGCGGATCATCGCCGGCGACCTGCCACGCCCGGACCTGTTGCTGATCGACGGCGGCGCGGGGCAGCTGCGTGCGGCGGAGCAGGGGCTGGCGCGCTCGCAATGCCATGGCCTGGCGCTGCTGGGCATTTCCAAGGGAGCCGACCGGCGAGCCGGGCAGGAGCGGCTCCATCTGCCCGGTGAGCCGGTGGCGCGTACCGTGCCGCCGGACAGTCCGGTGCTCCACCTGCTGCAACGGATCCGCGATGAAGCGCACCGCTTTGCGATCACCGGGCACCGGCGCCGCCGCGCCCGCCGCTTCCAGGAATCGATACTCGAGACCGTGCCGGGGCTGGGCCCGGCGCGCCGCCGGGCACTGCTGGTGCACTTCGGGGGCCTGCCCGGCGTGCTGCGTGCCGGGGTGGCCGATCTCGAGCAGGTCGCGGGAGTCGGGACAGCGCTGGCCCGGACGCTTTATGATCACCTGCACCCGGGGGCGAGATGATCTGGAATCTGCCAATTGTCCTGACGTGGCTGCGGATCGTGGCGATTCCGCTGATCATCGTGCTGTTCGTCATGGGCCGGCAGAATCCTGCGGGTATTGCCGACGTCGCGGCGGGGCTGGTGTTTGCCGCGGCGGCCATCACCGACACGCTCGACGGTTACCTGGCGCGCCGCCTTGGGCAGACCACCTCGCTCGGTGCGTTTCTCGATCCGGTTGCCGACAAGCTGATCGTCACGGTGGCGCTGGTGCTGATCGCGAGCCGCGACCCGCGTCTGGTGATCGTGCTGGCGGCAGTGGTCATCATCGGCCGGGAAATCGCCGTCTCGGCGCTGCGTGAGTGGATGGCGGAACTCGGCCACCGCACCAAGGTGGCGGTGTCGGCGCTTGGCAAGTACAAGACCATCGTGCAGATGGTGGGCGTGAGCCTGCTGCTCTACCGGCATGACCTCGCGGGCCTGCCCATGTACCTGCTGGGCCAATGGCTCACGGTAGTGGCCGCCGCGCTGACGCTGTTTTCCATGTTCGTATACCTGCGCGCGGCGCTCCCGTACCTGCGCGAGCAGCGCTAGGATTGGTGAACCGGCCCTGGGCTGACCGGCCGGGCGCTCAAGTCGGCGGCTGGCCCGCCGATAAGCGCGGGTATGACGCCTACACAGACCGAAAAGACCGCCCCGGCCGCCCCGGCTGATACCGCTGCGTTCAATCTCGTGCGTGAACTGGCCGCGGCGCTGTCCGCCGGCACGGTTTCACTGCCGAGCTATCCGCAGGTGGCCCTCCGCCTGCAGAAATTGCTGGGCGATGAAGACACCGACGCGGATCGCCTGGTGCGCGTGCTGGGCGCCGAGCCGGTGTTGGCGGCGCGCGTGACGACGCTGGCGGGCAGCTCGGCGCTTAATCCGAGCGGCCGCAAGATCTCGGACCTGCGCACCGCGATCGTGCTGCTGGGGTTCGACGCGCTGCGCACCACCGCGGCGGCCTTTGCGATGGTGCAGATCCGCCAGGCCGGTGAATTCAAGAACATCGAAAAGCCCATGGCGGCGCTGTGGCGCGAGAGCGTGTTGCGCGCGGCCATGAGCTACGTGGTAGCGCGCGCCGCTGGCAATTTCCGCCCGGATACCGCGATGCTCGCGGGCATCCTCTCCGGCATCGGTAAGCTTTACCTGGTGACGCAGACCAGCAAGCACCCTGAACTGCTCGAGGACGAGGCCGGCTTCCACGGTCTGGTGCGCGACTGGCACTCGAGCATTGCGCAGGCGCTGCTCGAGAGCTGGAAGATGGCGCCCGAAATCATCGCCGCGGTGCGCGACTGGCCCACGGCGGCCGACGACCCGCGTGGCAACGCTGAACTGGCGGACGTGCTGGCTGCCGCGGACTTGCTGATTGCGCACCGCGATGAGCCGGAGTTGCTGCAGGGATTGCTGGCGGATTCGCTGCCGATGCAGCGGCTGGGTCTCAAGGCTGGATGCGCCAGTCTGTTGGCCGATTCGGCGACGGAACTGGAATCGCTCCGCAGGGCCCTCAGCGCCTAGGTTTTCCAGGAGCGCTGATGCTAGTGAAAGTCGCGCGAGCGGCGCGACATCCCGGTGAGCCAATGCGAACGGTCGTGCAGCGCGCGGGCGACGACGTGCGCAACGCCGTGCTGGTTCTGCAGCGTGCCGCTCACAACCAGGAGACTTGCCGTGAGCGCGCTCGCGCGCTGCGCCGCAAAGACCTGCGGCCACAGGATCACGTTGACGATGCCGGTCTCGTCCTCGAGGGAGAGAAAGACCACGCCCGAGGCCGTGCCGGGTTGCTGCAGGTGGGTGACCAGGCCACCCACACGCACCCGCGCGCCATCCGGTAGGGCGCGCAGTTCCAGATTGCTGCTCAGTCCCCGAGTGCGCAATTTCTCGCGCAGCAGCGAGAGCGGGTGCTGCGTGGTGCTCAGCGACAGCTGGCGATAGTCCGCCATGATTTCTTCGGCTGCGTCCGGCCGTGGCAGCGTCACACCCGGCTCGGGAGCCGCCGTGAGGGCCAGCGTGCCCGGTGGCGGTTCGGCGCCGAGCGCCAGCCAGAGCGCCGCGTGCCGGTGTTCGCTCAGTGCACGCAGCGCCCCGGCGTCCGCCAGCAGCTGCATGGAGCGCCTGGACAACGCTGCGCGCTGCGCCAGCGCGGCGATGTCCCGGAACGACTCGCGGTGGCGCGCGGCGATGAGGCGTGCGGCGTCGGCGCGTGGGAGCGAGCGCACCATACGTAACCCGATGCGAATGGCGAGCGCGCCGCCCGCCGCAGTTTCGAGCGTGCAGTCCCACTCACTCACCAGCACGTCGGGCGGCAGGATGGCGACGCCGTTGCGCCGCGCCTCCTGCACCAGCTGCGCCGGCTGATAGAAACCCATCGGCTGGCTGTTGAGGAGCGCCGCGGTGAAGGCGGCGGGCTCATGGCACTTGAGCCAACAGGAAACATAGGTGAGCAGTGCGAACGAAGCGGCGTGCGATTCCGGAAAACCGTATTCGCCGAAACCCAGGATCTGTTTGTAGATGCTGTTGGCGAACTCTGCGCTGTAGCCGTTGGCCGCCATGCCGGAGAGCAGTCGCTCGCGAAACGGCTCGAGCCCGCCACGACGCTTCCACGCCGCCATCGAGCGGCGCAGCTGGGCGGCCTCGCCGGCGCTGAAATTCGCGGCGGCGACCGCGATCTGCATCACCTGCTCCTGGAAGATTGGCACGCCGAGCGTGCGGCGCAGCACCTCGGCGAGTGCCACGCTGGGATAGCTGACGGCAGCCGGATTCTCGCGGCGCCGCAGGTAGGGGTGCACCATGCCGCCCTGGATGGGCCCGGGGCGGATGATCGCCACCTCGATCACCAGATCGTAGAAACAGCGCGGCCGGAGCCGTGGCAGCATGCTCATCTGCGCGCGCGACTCGATCTGGAACACGCCGACCGTCTCGCCGCGGCAGATCATGTCGTAGGTGGCGCGGTCTTCCGCGGGAATGTCCGGCACGCGGCGCGGCCAGCCGCGGTGGGCGCTGGTCAATTCGAGCGTCTTGCGAATCGCGGTGAGCATGCCCAGCGCCAGCACGTCGACCTTGAGGAGGCCGAGGGTCTCAAGATCGTCCTTGTCCCACTGGATCACGGTGCGATCGGGCATCGCGGCGTTCTCGATCGGCACCAGTTCGTGGAGCGGTTCGCCCGAGATCACGAACCCGCCGACGTGCTGCGACAGATGGCGTGGAAAACCGCGCAGCTCGGCGATCAGCTGTGCTGCGAGCTCGGCGTGCGTGGCGCGCGCGGCAGCGGATGCTGATTCAGGCATCGGACCCAGTGCCCGCTCGACGTCGCGCCGCGCACTGCGCGAGCGATAGGTGATAACGGTGGCGGCGAGCGCGGTGCGTTCGCGCCCGTACTTGGCGTAGATGTACTGGATCACCTCCTCGCGCCGTTCGTGCTCGAAATCGACGTCGATATCGGGCGGCTCGCGCCGCTCGCGGCTGATGAAGCGCTCGAACAGCAGGTTCATGCGCGCCGGGTCGACCTCGGTGATGCCGAGCGCGTAGCAGACGGCGGAGTTGGC
>JAYTXT010000012.1:0-18202 GCA_043742765.1 Gammaproteobacteria bacterium
CCTCGGGCTACGCCCTCGACTCCTGGCCCAGCCCACACGGGAAAGCGGACAATCTATGTGCTACAAAACCGGACAGTTCTATTTGCTACTAACAGCCACGTATCAGCGGTGCCCTTTGGGACGTGGAAGAGACCCCCTATAGAGTGACTAGGGTCGGGTGGCCGAAAGACCCCCGAAAATGCTGGAGCGCAGCGTCAATGGGCGGGATCCTCACAATGACGGGTTAGCACCGATGCCTACGGGCGGTTCTGGCGCGTGCTCTGAGTCTTCGGTTCGCGGATAGACTAGGGTCAATCGACAGGGAGCGAATAGGAAGAAGCGCTCATGGAAGGGGCCGTTCGAATAGCCGGGGATGCAATGGGCGCTCATTTGTGACTGAATCCAGTAAAGCGGTGTTCCTGAGCTACGCGTCACAGGATGCTGAGGCGGCGGAGTCTGACCTATGCACGCAAATTGGCAGCGATTCCTTCTCTGTGTACTGACACTGGGTCTGGCGGGACCGATCTGGGCGGGAGCGGACCCGACGCCGCCGGTCGCTCACATTGGGGAAATAATCCAGAGCATCGGGATTCGCGTTGCGGATCAGCCGGTTCGGCTACGCAAGGGATGGAGACGGCCGCGCACGATTCTTCTCGACGCAAACGTGCAGGATCAGCGCGCCGAGCTTGAAAGCGTGGCGCCGGGGGTGAAGTTCGTCGTTGTGAATTCAGGCATGCCGGCACGCGACCTGGCCGAGGCGGATGCCACGATCGGAGTGTGCAGTGCCGAGCTGCTTCAAAAGGCCGCCAATCTGATGTGGATTCAATGGCTCGGTGCCGGTGTTGAGCGCTGTGTGGAGGTGCCTGGGGTTCGCGAGCATCACTTGCTCATTACGAACATGCAGCGGGCGGCCGGGGCGAGCATGGCCGAGCACGTCCTGGGCCTGATGCTGGTGTTGAGCCGGCATCTCAATACGTATATCACGGCGCAGGAGCGCGCTCACTGGGTAGACGATGAGGAGGACGTGCCGCCGATGGAGGATCTCGATGGCAAGACATTGCTCGTCGTGGGACTGGGCGGCATCGGCAGCGAGGTGGCCGAGCGTGCGCACGCCTTGGGCATGCGGGTGATTGCGACCCGGGCGAGCGGGAAGACGGGCCCGGATTACGTGAGCTATGTGGGCCTCCCGGACGAGCTGTTGCACCTGGCGAAGGACGCGGACTTTATCGTCAACTGTGTTCCGCTCACGCCTCAGACGACTGGCCTCTTTAACAAGGATTTCTTTGCGGTGATGAAGCCGAGTGCCTACTTCTTAAGCGTTGGGCGAGGGCGCAGCACGGTCACGGCCGATCTGGTGGGCGCGCTGACGGCCCATCGCATCGCGGGAGCGGGTCTCGATGTCACCGATCCAGAGCCGCTGCCCGCGGATAGTCCGTTGTGGCACATGCCGAACGTGGTGATTACTCCGCACGTGGCGGCGAATTCGCCCGTGGCCGAAGAGATCAAGCGGGCTCTGCTCCGCGAAAACGTACGTCGCTATGTGGCCGGTGAGCCGATGCTGTCGGTCGTCGATGTGGAGCGAGGATATTGAGCGCCCGAGCGCTACTGACCGGCGGTCTGAGGCGCGGTTACCCAATACAGGTTTCGTAGTCGATCAAGCCGCATCTGGCGAGGTCGGAGGAGGGTGCCACGAGGTATGTGGCGGTGTAGGAAGTCGTTGGCGTTCCGCTCGATCACCGGCTCTATCACTTCCGGCTGGCCTGCTCGGGCTTTGAGCACGCGCATGTGATCCTGAGTGGTGAGAGCTATGTCGCGCTCGCCGAGGGGCTGCAGAATGCGTTGTGGGCGCTTGGAGGCGCGCCGCGCGAGCACCGGAGCGACGGTCTGTCGGCGGCGTTCCGCAATCTCGACTCGGCGGCCCGAGAGGACCTGACGGTGCGCTATGACGCGCTGTGCACGCACTACCGCATGGCGCTGAGCCGCAACAAACGGGGTGTGACGCATGAGAACGGTTCGATCGAGAGTCCACACGTCCATCTAAAGAACGCGATCCGTGATGCGTTGTTGCTGTGCGGATCGGCCGATTTTACCGACCTCGGTGTCTATCGGCGCTGCATCGATGAAATCATCAGTCGCAAGAATGCGCGCAATGCCAAACGGATGGATGCCGAGCGGGCCGTGCTGCAGAGTCCTCCAGGCCCGAATCGATGTTCAAATCGAGACCAGAGAAAATCACGAGTTTTTATCGTATGTTCAACAACTTAATTAATCCGGCGTCAACGTTGGGACACTACTGTTTACGGATAACTTCTTAGTTCCAAACGTGGAGAGGGCGCGCGGCCGGGTTGCGCTGTCTGACTGCAGGAAGTCGATCCCCAACGCCTTCAGCCACTCGGCATCAAGGGCCGGGTTCCCGTGTTTGGCCACCGTCTGCAATCCGAGTACTCGTGACGCCTGAACTACGGCACTGACGATTGCGCGTGATACGGCGTCGGTGCGCATCAACTGTGTAATACTCGGACTCAGCTTCAAGACCCTTATACCGGGCAGTCGCAGCAAATCGAAGCCGCGGTCACAGGGTTCGAAATTATCTAATACGATGGGACAACCGAGCTGTTCCAAGCTGGCGCACATCGAGCTCGCAGCACCGCGGTGTAGTAAGCAATGTTCCGCATCCAATTCGATGGCGATGAGGCTGCGTGGTAGCGCAGCCGCTCTAAGTATGCGCTTGAGGAACCGACCGAAATGAATGTCATGCAAACTGGTCACTGTCAGGTTGACCGATAGCATGCCCCCTTCTGCGACCAGCGGCGTTTTGTGTTGTCGCAGCCAGCCCGTAAGCGAGATCAGGACGCGGCGATCAATGATGGAGCCTAGGCCGTGATCGGTTGCACTGTTGATGAGATCGTGTGGCGCCTCACCGGGGAGGCCTGAAGTCTCAGACCGCAATAAAACCTCGTACCGCGCTGGAGCCTGGTTGTAGATTATCGGCATCAGACGTTGCAAGTGCAGTTCAAATGGCATTCGCCGGATGGTGGATTCCAACTGCTCTAGCTCCGGTGTGACCGCCTCTGAGGGGTTTAGAGCGAGGCGTCTCAATCGAGCCGTTGGAGAATCCGTCGGCGCGACTACAGACGGCGGCAGATCGAGCGAATGGGCAAATCTCTTGATCAGAGTATGCGTGGTGCGGCGAATGGACGTCCTGGCTTTGTGGTCGAATCGCTTCGTGTCGACGATCATGAACAGCAAGCCGCAAAAACCGTGACTACCCTGCCGAGCTGCGAGTGCGATGGCAGTTCGGCCGCCGGTCAGGTCCCAAAAACACGTATCGGGAGTCTCGGGTGTCGAGAATCGCGTTACCGCCTCACCGACGATTTCGTGCTCGTCGGGACCGAGCACACCTTCACTGAGGTAAAGAACGTCACCCCGAAAATCATGGAAAGAGAGCGCAAACAGGCGCATTCCTGACAGCGCGATCTTGCATCGATCCGAAGCGTCGCGATAGTCCCATAGTCCCAAGTAGACACCCGCAACCTGTCGTTTAGTCTAGAAGTTCGCGTCCCCACACTTCTACTAGCTTGCTATGTACCCGGACGTGATGTGTATCAAAGTTCAGGGATTATGGGTCCATGCGCCTGGATTGAGGGGGTTATGGCGCCAAGCTTGGCATAATTGGGAAACTCTGGTTTTCCGGTGATCGTAGACCGGAGTCGTGCTGACGTTCGCGTGGCCAGTTCTTGATCCACCGGCTAGGTGGACCCGTATGGGCGCGGGCTGCCTTGGGCCCGAGTAACGCCATGGACGGCCTGAGTAGCGTGGCGGCCGCTGAAAGATAAGGATCGTAGAGGGGGAGGGTCATACTGAGAGTATGCGGGTGAATCGCGATTCACTTGAAGGGGAGCGCTGTAGGTGCGTCATGGATCCTTTCAGGGCTTACTCGAACGGAACGAGTCGTGGAGGAGCCGCAGGGCATCGGCACTGTCCCATTGCTGTGCGCCGTACACCTTCGACAAAACGCGGCCCTCGGCGCTGACCAGTACGGTCAGGGGCAACCGATTCGCTCCCAGCATATGTTCTATCGTCAGGCGCGAGTCGATGAACTGACTGATCGTGGCGTTTGAATGCTGCAGCCATGCCTTCGCCTGTTCGGGGTAGTCATCGGTCGAAATCCCAATGACGGTAATGTCGCGTGCGGCATCAAGCCAGGCGAGCCGCTCAAGGGACGCCATCTCGGCTCGACACGGTCCGCACCAACTGGCCCATACATTGATGATCAACGGGCGGCCACGGTAGTCCGACAGGTGCCGGGACGAACCATTGAGGCCAGTCAACGTCGCTTCGTGCAGCGTTCCGCCAATTGCCACCTCGCCAGGCGTATTGGTCAGCCCCACGGACGCCGACAACATAAGAATGAGTAGTGTCAATCTCATGGCCGATGGTCAGACCTCGCTCAGGCGGTTTCCTGATTCGCCCTATCATAGACCCGTGGCGAATAATTGAATCCAGTCGCCTCGCGGCAACAGTTGCCATGGGCGGCCCCACGCCGATCAAGGTCACGTGTGTTTTTTTCGGAATCCAAAGGCGTTCCTGCCGGCGCAGAAGTCGGGCGGACGCCACTTCGTGGCTCGGTGCTCGCGCACCTGAAGATTGAAAGAGGTCGGGCGCGGGGATTCTGTCTGGGCCGCGAAGCTCTGGGCGCCGTCCGTCAATCCACCTTTCGGGTCTCGCCATTCACGGTGACGAGGGGGTGGAGCTTCTTGACAAGGACGGGACCGATCCCTCGTACCCGTTCCAGTTCACCGACCGTCGCATACGGCCGTCCGGCCACGATCAACCCGGCGAGCGCCGGACCGATGCCGGGTAAGGTTTCCAATTCCTGTTCACTGGCCGTGTTGATGTTGACGATCAGCTCCCCTTCTCCCGGGGGACCCCCATCGCGCAAATACCAGAGCGCGGCGGAGCCCAAAGCAATAACGCCAAGCGCGATGGCCACGGTCTTCGGGTTTATGTTCTGCCACCAGGAGCGGGGTGGTGATGAGCTGCCCCCCGTTCGCCGCATGGAGTCGCGCTCATCGAGTGACATGTGGAGACTCCCTCAGTGCCGGAGTACGGTATTGCAGCCGTTTACGCAGCCCGCGCGTGCGAGTAACGGTGCGGCCGATCAAAGCAATCCCGCCTCAGCTGCGCCCCAGATAATCCATCTTGCCGAGCTCGACGCCGTTGTGGCGGAGGATGTTGTACGCGGTGGTGACGTGGAAGAACACGTTGGGCAGCATATGGTTCATCAGATAGGGGTGGCCCTGCATCGTCTTGGTGCTGCTCCGGGATTGCCAGGAGATGGTCTTGTCTTCCGCTCCGTCGACCTGCTCGGGTTTGATGGCTTCCAGGAACTGCAGGGTCTGCTTCACGCGTGCGATCAATTCAGCGAATGACGTCTCGTTGTGCTCGAGGGCGGGAACTTCCACGCCGGCGAGGCGTGCGATGCTGCCGCTGGCCGAATCCGTCGCCAGTTGGATCTGCTTGGTGAAGGGGAGCATGTCGGGGAACAGACGCGCGCTCAGCAGCGCTGAGGGGTCGATCTTGCGGGCCTCAGCGTGTGCGGCGCCCTTCTCCAGGATCGCGGCGAGGTTGCCGAGGGCCCGGATGCAGGTGGGAACGGCGGATTGATACATGGATGACTTCATGGGGTACTCGAGAGGGGCGGCGGTGAGGCGGGGGGCATGGTACAGCGGGCGGGACGGATTAGGGTGGACGTGTCGCTGAGCGTCGTGCGCGCCAAGCGCTGCGCCATCAGGCCGCGAAGTCCTGCCGCCCGCAAAATCTCGCCAAGATTTCAATATCTTGCATGTACGGGTGCGCACATCATGGCACGGTCAGGGGCTGTAAGGCGCGCTCGACCGCCGCGGCGTTGAGCGCAGCGTCGTTGTACAGGTTGGCATCCGGATAACTGATCGCACGGCCGTCGATGATGCGCTCAGCGAGCTGTAGCCCGCCCGACTGATCGTAGATTGTCGCGCCGTTTGTATCGCACATGCGCAGGTACAGCGACAGCGCATCCAGGCGGCCCACATAGGTCTTCGCCACATTAAAGATGCTGCCCAGTTTGCTATGCGCCTCGAATGCCGGCTGCGTGGCGCCATCCCATGCCGCGTTGCCGCGCTGGAACGAGGCGGTGGCCTTGATGATTGCCGGATAAATCACCGCCGCCACCGGGTACTTGGCTAGCGATTGCGCCAGCACGCGCGCCAGCGAGCTATCGAGCCGGGTCTGGTCGAACTCACCGGTGTAGGGATCGTAGAAACCGCCGCTGGCGGCCTGCTCGGCGGCCCGGTGGGCTGTGTATTCCGGATCGACCTGCACGTGGAAGCCCAGGGTTGTCAGCCGGGCGCGCAGCAGCTCGTCGAAACTCTGACGCGCATCCTCGCGCTGAGTCGCCACTGCCAATTCCGTGGGCACGAGCAGCACGGTTGCGTAGCGGCCGATGAAATCACCGCGCGACGGCAGCGCCGCCGCCTGGGCATCGGCTGCGGCCGGAGCGTGCGGATACTTCGCATCTTTGGGCATCGTGTCCGCGGCCAGCAATGGATCAAGGGCAATGGACCAGGCGCGTGCGTCACGCGCCGGATCAGTCAGCAGAAACTCGGGATCGACCCTTGTCTGCTTGAAGCGGCCGAATTCACCGCCGCGTATGTACTGCAGCACCTGCAGGCCGCCGGCCTTCGCGTAGAGCAATTTGTCGGCCTTGTCGTACAGCCGCGCGACAAACGACAGCGCCGGCGTCGATCCGCTCACTGGGCTGTTGGTCATCAGCGCCGCGAAGCCGGAGCCGCCTAGGTCCTCGCTGACGCCATCCCAGTTGGCACGGCTGGACTCAGTGTCCGCGGCGCGCCTGCGGATGTCGATCCGCATTATCCCGTCCACCGGATTCTGGGTCCGGTACTCGTTGCGCGAGTATTCGCCGAAGGCCGTCAGCTTTTCTTCGATCGGCTTACCATCCATCGGGTTGTACAGACCGCCAAGCGAATGTCGCAGGCGGTCACGTATCGCGCGCATGATTTCCGGTTTGATGACCGTGAAGCCCGCTTGTTGCAGACGCGTAACGACCTCGGCTTCGTATCGGTGTTCGACGTCGGCCCGGTTTGGCAGATCACTCGGGGTGCTCATCGGCATTACGCCAATGATCTTCATGCGCGCGACGATTTCCTCGCGCGGCACCTCGAAGGCGGGGTCTTTCTTGCTGGCCAAGGCCGCTGGGATCAGCGCAACAGCAAACAGCCCGAGGCCGGCGAGACCAACGATGCGCGGGATGGTTCGATCCATGATGGTTCCTCGGTGCGTGGCGGCCGGCACCTGTTCCCGTGCCAGCTGGGGGCGACTCGCTCGCCCACGCGTGCACCGAACCTGATGTGTCGAACCATGGAGTTTGAATCGACCGGAGACCGAAATCTGCTGCCGACGTCTTCCGTAAGTCCTTGATTAAGTGGCGCTCCCTACGAGATTCGAACTCGTGTTCCAGCCTTGAGAGGGCCGTGTCCTGGGCCTCTAGACGAAGGGAGCGAATCTCCGGCGGGCGAGGCGAAAAGGCGCGGTATTATATGCGGCCTCTTTGTTTGCTCAAGCTAAATCAGGGTTGATTTGAACCAGAATCCGGACCTTTCCGCGGCGCCAGGTGCGCCGCGCGTCATCCCGCGCTCCGAACACCCGGTCTCGCGGAACAATATCTCCCCGAACGCGCTGCGCGTGCTCTATCGCCTCAAGGAGGCGGGCTTCCAGGCGTTCCTGGTCGGCGGCTGCGTGCGCGACATCATCGTCGGACGCCATCCGAAGGATTTCGACGTGGCCACTGACGCCCTGCCCGAGGAAGTGCGGCGCCTGTTCCGCAACTGCCGGCTCGTCGGCCGCCGTTTTCGGCTCGCGCACATTGTCTACGGGCGCGAAGTCATCGAGGTTGCGACTTTCCGAGCCGCCAGCGCGCCGCCACCGAGCGAAGAGCCGGTGCCAATGCGCGAAGCAGACGAAGCCGAGTTACTGGAAGCAGAGCTGGCTTCTGCAGGCGAGGATCCGCTCGAAGTCACGACGCCCCTCGATCAGACGCAGCCACTCGAGATGCTTGCTTTTGCCGACGGCAATCGCGACACCGGCGGCGGCGATGCCGGGCATCGCGTGCATGATGATCACGGCCGGCTGCTGCGTGACAACATGTACGGCAGCATCGATGCCGACGTGTGGCGTCGCGATTTCACGGTCAATGCGCTCTATTACAACATCGCCGATTTTTCGATCTGGGACTACGTCGGCGGGCTGGCAGATATCCAGGCCAGGCGCCTGCGGCTGATCGGCGACGTCGAGACGCGTTACCGCGAGGATCCGGTGCGCATGCTGCGCGCGGCGCGCTTCGAGGCCAAGCTGGGCTTCGAGATCGACGCGGCGAGCGCGGCGCCGATCGAGCGGCTCCGTGGGCTGCTGGCGAGCGTCCCGCCGGCGCGACTGTTCGATGAAACCGCAAAGCTTTTCCTTACCGGGCATGGCGCCGACAGCTACCGCGTGCTGCGCGCGCGCGGCTTGTTCGCAGCGCTGTTTCCGGCGGTCGATCGCTACCTGGAGCAGCACCCGGGGAGCCTGGTCGAGGACCTGCTGGTGCAGGGCCTGCGCAATACCGACCGGCGGGTCGAAGAAGACAAGCCGGTCACACCGACCTTTTTGTTCTCGTTGCTGCTGTACGGGCCGATCGCCGCGATCATCGAAACACTGCCGCCCAATCGCTGGCATGAGCCGCAGGCGATCCTTGACGCCTGCGACCGGGCGCTGCACGAGGCGCAGCAGCGGGTGTCGATTCCGCGCCGCATCGCACTTGGGATGCGCGAAATGTATGCGCTGCAGCCGCGGCTCGAGGGGCCACGCGGGCGGCGTGCGCTGCGCCTGCTTGAACAGCCGCGATTCCGCGCGGCCTACGATCTGCTGATGCTGCGCGCCTCGCTGGGACTTGCGGTTCCGGAAATAGCGCAGTGGTGGACGACGCTGCAGGCGGTCTCGCCGGCGGAACGCGAGCAGATGGTGGAGGCCGCGCCAGGCGGCTCGCGCCCGGCGGGACCCGCGGGGGGCGACAGGAACGCCGCCGCCGGATCCGGTGCACCGCGCCGCCGCCGGCGCCGCCGCCCGCGCAGCAGCGGTGCTTGACTCCCGGGCTCCTCGGTGCACGGGTTTCCCGCCTACGTGGGCCTTGGCAGCAACCTGCAGGATCCGGCCGCGCAGGTCCGCGGCGCATTCGACGCGCTCGCCGGACTGCCGCGGACCCGCCTGGTGGGTCGCTCATCTTTATATGGGTCGAGGCCCATGGGACCGGTCGCGCAGCCCGATTTCTGCAACGCAGTGGCCGGGCTGCTCACGGAACTCGATGCCGCGACGCTGCTCGCTGCACTGCGCACCATCGAGCAGCGCTGCGGGCGCGAGCGCAGCGCTGAGCGCTGGGGTCCGCGCGTGATCGACCTGGACCTGCTGGTCTACGGCGAAGAGCGCAGCGCCGATCCGCACCTCACGCTGCCGCATCCGGGCATTGCCGAGCGCAATTTTGTGCTGCGGCCGCTGTGCGAGATCGCACCAGACCTGCTCGTGCCCGGTGTTGGCCGCGTCACGGCGCTGGCCGCGAAGCTATCGGCCGACGGGCTGTGGAGAATCGGGTGACCCGGCCGCCAGCGAAGTCCGCCACCGGCCGCGTCGCCACCAGCGCTCACCGCTTCATCGTGCTCGAGGGCCCGATCGGCGTGGGCAAGACCAGCCTTGCGGTCAAGCTCGCGGGCAGCCTCAACGCGGAGCAGGTGCTCGAGCAGGCGGAGCAGAACCCGTTCCTCGAGCGCTTCTATCGCAATCCGCGCGCGGGCGCGCTGCCGGCGCAGCTTTATTTCCTGTTCCAGCGCGCCCAACAGCTGGCCGCGCTCAGGCAGCACGATCTGTTCGCGCCAGTGCGCGTGGCCGACTATCTGCTCGACAAGGACCGGCTGTTCGCGCGCGTCACCCTCGATGACGAAGAATTCCGGCTCTACGAGCAGGTGCACGAGCGGCTGGCGATCGACGCGCCGGTGCCGGATCTGGTGGTCTATCTGCAGGCGCCGGTCGACGTGCTGATCGAGCGCATCAATCGGCGCGGCATCCGCTACGAGCATTACATCGAACGCGCGTACCTCGAGAAGCTCAACGCCGCCTACGCGCGCTTCTTCCATGAGTATGAGGGCGCGCCGCTCCTGATCGTCAACGCCGCGGCGATCGACCCGCTGCACAACGAATCGGATTACGAGGAACTGCTGGCTGCGATCAAGCGCATGAAGCAGGGACGCCTCTACTACAATCCGCTGCGCCATGGCGCGTTGTAGCCCGCGGCGGGCGGCCAGGCCCCTGCACAGTTGCGTGTAGGGCTCCAGTCCGTCATCCTCACCACCCTATGTATACGCAGCTGCAGCAGCGCGGGTCCGATCATCCGCCGGTAACGGTCAATACCCTGGCGCAGATGCGTGCGGCCGGTGAAAAGATCGCCTGCATCACGGCTTACGACGCCAGTTTCGCCGCGCTGGTCGACGCGGCGGGCGCCGACGTGGTGCTGGTCGGCGATTCGCTAGGCATGGTGATCCAGGGGCACGACACGACCGTGCCGGTAACCATGGACCAGATGGCCTACCACTGTGCCGCCGTGTCGCGCGGCCTGCACCACGCTTTCCTGATGGCCGACCTGCCGTTCGCAAGCTATACCTCGCGCGACCAGGCGCTCACCAACAGCGTGCGGCTGATGCAGGAGGGCGGGGCGCGCATGGTCAAGCTCGAGAGCGGCGCCTCGCAACTCGAGATCGTCGAGCACCTCACCAGTCATGACATCGCGGTGTGCGCGCACCTGGGGCTGAAACCCCAGTCGGTGCACAAGACCGGGGGTTTCCGTGTGCAGGGCCGCGAGGAAATCGCGGCCGCACGCATGCTGGCCGACGCGCGCGCCCTTGAAGCTGCCGGCGCCGACGTGCTGCTGCTCGAATGCATCCCCGCGGCGCTGGGCGGCGAGATCACGCACGGCGTCCACGTGCCGGTGATCGGCATCGGCGCCGGCCCCGACACCGACGGCCAGATCCTCGTGCTCTACGACGTGCTTGACATCACCGCCGGGCGCAAGCCGCGCTTCGTGCATAATTTCATGGCCGGCGCCGGCGATTGCGCCGCGGCAGTGGCGGCCTACGTGGCGGCAGTGCGCAGCCGTGCCTACCCCGCGCCCGAACACTGCTTTTGAGCCGGCGCTGACGATGGAGGTTGCCACCACCGTCGCCGCCGTGCGCGCGCGTGTGCAGGCCTGGCGCGCGGCCGGGCTCCGCGTTGCGCTGGTGCCGACCATGGGGAATCTCCACGCCGGGCATCTGAGCCTGCTGGCGGCGGCGCGTTTTCGCGCCGATCGGGTTATCGCCAGCGTGTTCGTCAACCCGCTGCAGTTCGGCCCCGCCGAGGATTTTACGGCTTACCCGCGCACGCCCGATGAAGACCAGGAGCTGCTGGGCGAAGCGCACTGCGAACTGCTGTTCGCACCCACCGTCGAGCAGATCTACCCGGACGGCGGCGCACAGACGACCTTGATCACGGTGCGCGCTTTGGCCTCGATCCTGTGCGGGCAGTTCCGGCCGGGCCACTTCGACGGCGTGGCGACCGTGGTGGCGAAGCTCTTCAATATCGTGGCGCCCGACGTCGCGGTGTTCGGTGAGAAGGATTTCCAGCAGTTCACCATCATCCGCCGCATGACCAGCGACCTGCAAATACCGGTGGAAGTCGTCGGCGCGCCCACGGTGCGCGCGCCGGACGGGCTGGCGCTGAGTTCCCGCAACCGGTATCTGTCGGCGCAGGAGCGCGCGCTCGCGCCGGCGATCCACCGCTCGCTGCAGGCCGCGGTGGCGCGGCTTGACGCGGGCGACCGCAATTTTCTCGGCATCGAAAGCGCCGGCTGGCAGTCGCTGGCGGTTGGCGGTTTGCGCCCCGATTACTTCGCGGTGCGCGACGCCGACGATCTGCAGCCGCCGCACGCGGCGAGCCGCGAAATGGTGGTGCTCACCGCGGCCCGGCTCGGTCAGGCGCGGCTGATCGACAATCTGCGCGTGCCCGTGTTCAAATCGTAGCGTGCTGCTTCAGGACGGAGAGCCTTTTTTCATGTCGTCGCTACGGCTCGTCAAGCAACAGAAACAGGCCATTATCGGCCCGTATATCAAGGCCAGTAACGCCGCAAGCTGGCTTGAGGTACTGACGACCGTTGTGCCTCTGGGGTTGCTCTGGTGGGCCGCGGTGGCGAGTATCAGTGTTTCCCGCTGGCTCACGCTCGCCATCGTGTTGCTGCTGAGCTTGCTGATGACACGCCTGCTGGTGCTGATGCACGAGTGCGGTCATGGCAGCCTGTTTCGCAGCCAAAAACTCAATCGCAGCTTTGGTTTTCTGTTTGGCGTCGTTGCGGGCATGCCGCAGTATGTGTGGTCCGAGCACCACAACTATCATCATGCCAACAACGGCAACTGGGAAAAGTACCGCGGTCCGTTGACCACCGCTTCGGTGGATGAATATGCGGCGATGAGCCCAGCCGGGCAACGCCGGTATCGCTACTCGCGTAGCATGGCGCTCGCGCCGCTCGGTGGTTTCGCGTACTTGATCTTCAACCCGCGTTTCACCTGGCTCAAGGGCAGTCTGGGTCTGCTGATGCATGTCGCCCGAGGCAAGATTGCGCGGCCAGCCATCACGCTGCGGGAGCATGCCGCCGGGTTCAGGACGCGCTATTGGACCTCGGCCAAACAGTATCGGCACATGTCGTGGAATAACCTCGTGCTGCTGGGCGCGTGGGCTGTGATGTGCTGGCTTATCGGGCCGGCAACGTTCTTCGCGATCTACCTGGTCAGCGTTTCACTGGCCGGTGGCGCGGGCATTGCGATCTTCACCGTGCAGCACAATTTCGAGCATTCCTATGCAGCCGACAGCGCCCGCTGGGACTACGACCGGGGCGCGATCGAGGGCACCAGTTTTCTGCTGCTGCCCGCCTGGCTGAACTGGTTTACGGCCAATATTGCCTATCACCACATCCATCATCTTTCGTCCAGAATTCCAAGCTACCGTCTGGCCGCTTGCCACAGCGCTAATCAGCAACTCTTTGGCGACGTCAAGCGCCTCGGGCTGGCGCAGATTCCGGGCGCCCTGAAATGCATTCTTTGGGACATACGCGCGCAGCGAATCATTTCAATCGCCGAGTACCAGCTGCAGTGTGAGTCGTCGCGCTGACAGCCGGTGCTAGTGCCGGCCGTGACGCGCCAGCGCCCAGTGCACGTGCTCACGCACCAGCGCCGATGAATCCGCACGCCGCGCTTCCAGCGCCGCGTGTACCTCTGCGCTTGGGGCCGCATTGCCCAGCGCCACCGCGATATTTCGGAGCCACCGCTGGTAGCCGATGCGAAAGATGGCCGAGCCGCGCATGCGCGCGCTGAACTGCGCCTCGCTCCAGCCGAACAGATCGGCAAGGCGCGGCGCGTCGAGCCCGTGACGCACCTTGAAATCAGGGTTGGCTGCCGCGCGCGCGTAGCGGTTCCAGGGGCAGACCAGCTGGCAGTCATCGCACCCGTAGATACGGTTGCCCAGTGCGCTGCGCAGTGGCACGGGGATCGGTCCGTGCAGTTCGATGGTCAGGTAGGAAATGCAGCGTCGCGCGTCGAGCTGCCAGGGCGCGATTATTGCGCCGGTCGGGCAGGCGGGAATGCAGGCCGTGCAGCTGCCGCAGTGGGCGCCGCCCGGCGCGTCGAGCGGCAACTCCAGGTCGGTGTAGATCTCGCCGAGAAAAAAATATGAACCCGCTTCGCGGGCAATCAGGTTGGTGTGCTTGCCGATCCAGCCCAAGCCCGCGTTGCGGGCCAGCGCCTTTTCCAGCACCGGGGCGCTGTCGGTGTACACGCGGTGGCCGTGGGGACGGATGATCAGTGCCAGAAAATCGGCCAACTGTTGCAAGGCCTTGCGCATCGTCTTGTGATAGTCGCGGCCGAGCGCGTAGCGCGAGACGTAGCCTAGTGAATCGTCGCCCAGCACTTGGTGGGCATCCTGGGCGGCTTCCGGCCAGTAATCCATGCGTGCGCTGATCACGCGCAGCGTTCCGGGGAGCAGCTGCGCGGGCCGGCTGCGCTTCGCGCCGTGCCGCGCCATGTAATCCATGGCGCCGTGGCGGCCCGCGGCGAGCCAGTCGTCCAGGCGGCGCTCGTCTGCGGCGAGCTCGATGCCGGTCACGCCCACGTGGGCAAAACCCAGTTCGCGCGCCCGCGCGGCCAGGCGGGCACGAATCGCGGCAGGATCGGCTGGCAGGGTGGGGGTCGTCATCGGCGGCTTCCGTGGCCAGTATAATGAGTGGATGAGCCACGCTCGGGGACTGTATTCGGTCGCGCAGGTGCGGGCCTTCGATGCGCACGCCATCGGCGTACAGGGTGTGCCGGGCTACGCACTGATGCAGCGGGCGGGCGAGGCGGCGCTGCGCGCGCTGCGCAGCCGCTGGCCCACGGCCGGGCGGATCGTGATCGTCTGCGGCGGCGGCAACAACGGCGGCGACGGTTACGTGCTGGGGCGCTGCGCGCGCGCGGACGGGCTCGAGGTCACGCTGCTGGCGGCAGTCGATCCGGGTCAGCTGCGCGGCGATGCACGGCGCGCGGCCGATGATTATTTTTCTGGGGGTGGAGTGACGCGGGCCTACGCCGCCGATGAGCTGGCCAGCGCCGAAGTCGTAGTCGACGCGCTGCTGGGCACCGGAGCGCGCGCGCCTGTCAGTGCGGACTTTCTGGCGGTCATTGCCGCCATGAATCACGCGGGTGTGCCGATCCTGGCGCTCGACCTGCCCTCCGGACTCGACGGCGACCGCGGCCTGCCCCTGGGCGGGGCGGTGCGTGCGGACACCACGATTACCTTCGTCGCGCCCAAAACCGGGCTGTTCCTCGGTGACGGGCCGGAATTCGCCGGCCGGGTGCTGTGCGATGACTTGGGCGTGGCGCTGCCCCCCGGTGCGGCAAGCGAGCCCCTCGTGGAACGCATCGACGCAAGCGATATCGCGCGCGCGCTGCCGCGGCGGGCGCGCGCAGCGCACAAGGGCGATTTCGGCCGGGTGCTGATCGTCGCGGGCGGCCCGGGCATGGCCGGTGCGGCGCGGCTCGCCGGGGAAGCGTGCCTGCGCAGCGGTGCAGGCCTGGTGACTGTCGCCACCTCGCCGGAGAACGTGGCTGCGATCGTCGCGGACCGGCCCGAACTCATCTGTTTCGGCGCGCGCGATGCCGGCGATCTGGTGGCGCCGCTCGCCGCTGCGACGGTGGTCGCCGTCGGTCCGGGGTTGGGCACCGGCGCCTGGTCACGGGCACTGTTCGCTGCAACGCTCGCCTGCGGCAAGCCGTTGGTGCTCGATGCCGATGCCATCAACCTGCTGGCCGCCTCGGGGCAGCACTTGCCACCGCTGTCCGTTGTCACGCCTCACCCCGGCGAGGCGGGGCGCCTGCTGGGCAGCAGTTCGGCGTCGGTGCAGTCCGATCGGCTCGCTGCCCTGCGGCAACTGGTCGAACGCTGCGGCGGGGTGGTTGTGCTCAAGGGCGCCGGGACGCTGGTCGGTGCGCCAGGCCGGATTCCGGCGCTGTGCACGCACGGCAATTCCGGCATGGCCGCGCCCGGCATGGGCGACGTGCTGACGGGCGCAATCGCCGCCATCCTGGCGCAATGCCATGACCCCTGGCTCGCCGCGCGTGCCGGTGTCGTGGCGCATGCGCTGGCAGGGGACGAGCTGGCGTGCCAGGGCGGCGGTCGCGGCATGCTCGCTCTGGAAGTGGCCGAGGGACTCGTACGCTGGGTCAACCCGTGATCGAGCGATCGCTCCAGGATTTCACCGACACCGAATCGCTCGGTGCCGCGCTGGCGCGCAGCGTTCCCTGGACGGCACCGCAGGCGCTTACCGTGTTCCTGCAGGGCGAACTCGGCGCGGGCAAGACCACGCTGGTGCGCGGCCTGCTGCGCGCGCTGGGCGTGGAAGGCACGGTGCAGAGCCCGACCTATACTCTGCTTGAATGCTACGAAACCCCGGCTGGCCGGGTGCTACATCTTGATCTGTACCGCCTGGCGGGCGATGCCGAGGTGGCAAGTCTGGGGCTGCGGGACGAGTTGAATCCGGGCGTGCTGCTGCTCATCGAATGGCCGGAACGCGCGGTTGTGGCGCTACCGCCGGCTGACCTGTGCATCGAGCTGTCGCTGGCCGCAGCGGGTCGGATCGCGCGCCTCGAAGACGCGAGTGCGCTGGGAGCGGCATGGCTGGCGGCAGCAGCCGCTGCCCCTGGATCCCAGAAATGAATGGAGTTACATACGCTAGCTCCATGATTACTATTGAATAATTGTTTTTCTGAGCATAGAGTGCGGGCCATTGGGTCGGTCTCGAGCTATCAAATGTTCCGTTGCACCTCCCGCGCCTTGTTGCCCCTGATCGCGATCGTCGCGGCCGCCTTACCGCAATCTGCCTTCGCTGTCGCCGTCGCCTACCTTCGCACCGCGACACTCGATCCGGCCGCCGGCGCCATGACTCTGGTTCTGGGCCTGTCCGCACCGCTCCAGCCCCGGCTGTTATCACTCGATCGGCCCCGCCGCTTCGTGATCGACCTGCCCAACACCAGACGGGACGTTGCCTTGAACCTGCCAGCCGCAGGCGGCCCCATCAAGGCGCTGCGAGGTGCGGTGCGCCCCCACGGCACCTATCGCCTGGTGCTCGAACTGGGCGGCAGCCAGTCGGCCGCGCCGCGCCTGAGCGGGCTCGCCACGGCGAGTGGCTATCAGTTGCGGATTACCTTCGACAACCAGTCGCCGCTCGCCGCCACGGTCGCGCACGCCGTTCAGCCCGCGCACAGCCCGGGGAAAGCGGGCCGCGACATCGTCGTCGCGATCGATGCCGGCCACGGTGGCGAGGATCCGGGCGCCTCGGGACCGGCGGGCACGCATGAGAAGGATGTCACGCTGGCGATAGCGCGCGCACTCGCCGCGCAACTCAATGAACACGCCGGCATCCGCGCGGTGCTGACGCGCGATACCGATCGCCTGATCGACCTGCGCGAGCGCTTCGAGCGCGCCCGCAATGCGCACGCCGACCTGTTCGTATCCATACACGCGGATTCGGTGCGTGACCGTGGCATTGCCGGTGCCTCGGTCTATACGCTCTCCTATCATGGCGCCTCGAGCGAGGCGGCGAAACGCCTGGCGGATCGCGAGAACGCCACGGTGCTGAAAGGCGGGGTTTCCCTGGCTGACGTCAATCCCGACGTTGCCTCGGTGCTGCTCGACGTGGCGCAATCGGCCAACATGGGCGCGAGCGTCGAGGCCGCGGATGAAGTGCTCAACGCGCTCGATGGCGTGGGCGCGGTGCGCAAAAGAGTTGTGCAGCACGCCGGCTTCATGGTGCTCAAGTCCCCCGACGTGCCCTCGATGCTGGTCGAGACCGCCTACATCTCCAACCCCGCCGAGGAACGGAACTTGCGCAGCAGGGCCTACCAGGGGCGGCTCGCGCGTGCCATCGAAGCGGGGGTCATCGCCTATTTTCAGCGCCATCCGCCCGACGGCACGCACTACGCCAATGCCCGCCACGCCGGTGATACTGAAGTAGGCGACTCCGGCGTGTAGACTGCGCGGCCTGTCGTCCGCCGCGCCTGCACGCATGCCGATTCGCCTGTTATCCGCCACCCTGATCGATCAGATCGCCGCCGGCGAGGTCATCGAGCGGCCCTCTTCCGTCGTCAAGGAGTTGATCGAGAACGCCCTCGACGCCGGCGCGCACCGCATCGACATCGACATCGAGCAGGGCGGGCTGGGACTGGTGCGCGTGCGCGACGATGGCCTGGGTATCGCCGCGGCGGAACTGCCCTTGGCGGTGCAGCGTCACGCCACCAGCAAGATTGCCACGCTCGAGGATCTCGAGGCCGTGGCGAGCCTCGGGTTCCGCGGCGAGGCGCTGCCCTCGATCGGCTCGGTGGCGCGGCTGCGGGTCTGCAGCCGGACCGCCGATGCGAGCGCCGCCAGCGAGCTGCGGGTGGAAGGCGGCGTGGCCAGCGCGCCGCAACCGGCCGCACACCCAACCGGTACCACCATCGAAGTGCGCGAGCTGTTTTACAACGTGCCGGCGCGCCGCAAATTCGTGCGCACCGAGCCCACCGAGTTCGGTCACATCGCGCGCACCATCGAA
>JAYTXT010000013.1:0-2471 GCA_043742765.1 Gammaproteobacteria bacterium
AATTCCGCCTGGCGGGCTATACCCGAGAACGCCTTTACCCGCTTGCCTGCCGAGAACTCGCGCGTGCGTTTGTCCCGGTAGCTTTGGATCATAGCTTGAAACCATACCCATAAATACGCGTGACGTCAAGCGTAATTCCGAGCCTCCCGCTTCGCTTGCGCGTTGCGGGCGCGGTTATTGGGTAGAATGCCCAGCGGCCAAATTTCTGACGGAATGCGCGTGACCAACAGACTGCAAACCGGACCCGATTGCCCCGCCTGGGCCCAGCTCGCCGCCGCCGCGCCAGCAGCCCAGGCGCGTTCGACCCGCGAGCTGTTCGCGGCCGATGCCCACCGCTTCGAGCATTGCGCCGTGCAGGCCGCCGGGCTGCTGTTCGATTATTCGCGCCAGCGCATCACGCCGGAGCTGCTGCAGATCTTCGCGGCGCTGGCCGACCAGCTCGGCTTGCGCGAACGCATCGCGGCAATGTTCCGCGGCGATGCCATCAACAGCACCGAGAACCGCGCCGTACTGCACACGGCCTTGCGCCGCGGCGCGGCGGGCAAGCCATTGATCGTGGGCGGCGAGAATATCGACGCGCTGGTGCACTCAGAGCGCCAGCACATGCTCGCCTTTGCCGAAGCCGTGCGCGCAGGTAGCATCCGCTCGAGCGCCGGGGAGCCGTTCTCGCTGGTCGTGAACATCGGCATTGGCGGGTCGGATCTCGGTCCTGCGATGGCCGTCGAGGCGCTGCGCCAATACACCACGGGTGCGCCGCGCGTCGCTTTCGTCTCGAACGTCGACGGCTGCCAGCTCGCGGACGCGCTGGCCGGGGCCGATCCGGCGCGCACCCTGTTCATCATCTGCTCCAAGACCTTCACCACGCTCGAGACCCGCAGCAACGCGCTGGCGGCGCGCGCCTGGCTGCAGGGCAAGCTGAGCGCGGCGGCCGTGCCCGCGCACTTCGCCGCGGTGTCGGTGAACAGCAAGGCGATGGACGAGTTCGGCGTGCATCCGGATTACCGCTTCGCCATGTGGGATTGGGTCGGCGGGCGCTATTCCATCTGGTCCTCGATCGGCGTGTCCCTCGCCATCGCCGTCGGCCGCGCGAACTTTGAGGGCTTCCTCGCCGGTGCCGCCGAAATGGACCAGCATTTCCGGAGCGCGCCGTGGGCAGGCAATCTCCCGGTGCTGGCCGCGATGTTGGGCGTGTGGAACGTCAATTTCCTGGGCCTGCCGACGCTGGCGGTGCTGCCCTACGACCAGCGGCTCGCGCGCTTTGGCGCCTACCTGCAGCAACTCGAGATGGAGAGCAACGGCAAGTCGGTGCGGCTCGATGGGAGCCCCGCCACCACCCTTACCTGTCCGGTGATCTGGGGCGAACCGGGCAACAACGCGCAGCATTCCTTTTTCCAGCTGCTTCACCAGGGCAGCGCGCGTGCGGCGCTCGATTTTCTGCTGCCCGTCAATTCCTCCTGCGGCAGCCAGGCGCAGCAGGACCTGGCGATCGCCAATGGCCTGGCACAAGCGGAAGCCCTTGCCTTCGGCCAGACGCCGGAGCAGGTGAGCGCGGATCTGCGCCGCCAGGGCGTCGCCGCCGCGCGCATCGCCGAACTGTTGCCGCACAAGGTGCATCCGGGCAATCGCCCCTCGACGCTACTCATGTTTGCGCGCCTCGATCCGGCGACTCTCGGCCGCCTGATTGCGCTCTACGAGCACAAGGTGTTCGCTCAGAGCGTGGTGTGGGGCATCAACGCCTTCGATCAATGGGGCGTGGAACTCGGCAAAAAGCTCTGCGACACCATCGTGCCGCTGGTGCAACGGCCGGAGTCGGCGGGAGAGGTCTCGAGCTCGCTGCGCGGGGCGCTGGATTTCGTGGCCCGCGTGCGCGACTGAGGGCGCCAGGTTCCGATCTAGCCACCCTTCGCCGCAGATGCAAAATGGCGCTGAATGCGCTGTCCAATGAGAGCCTTGAGCTGAGCGCTGACCGTGGTGTCGTTCAGCCGGTCCAACAGGGTGACCCGCTTCGTCAGGCCGTGCGTCGCCATGGACCGGTTGAATTCCAGGTCCTTTTCCCGCCCGGCGACGTACTTGGATATGGCGAGATCATGCGCCTCGAGACACAAGCCCGTAATGCCGCGCGTATTGGGATTGCTCACTGCGATCAATCTTGACCGCCAACCGCGTGGCAACGTCGCCGTGTTTTCCGAGACCCCTTGAGCGAAGTAGCCAAACTGTTCGTGAAATTTCGAACCCTCGCCAATGCTGCCGTCAATCAGATCAGACCGCTCTGGTCGATTGAGCGGGAAGACGTCCGCCTCCATGGAGGCAAGCAGCGCTACGGGCGCTTGCGGGAATTGCCCCAGCACCGACTGGCTGCCAATGACCACAATCTCAGTATCCCCGGCAATAGCACCCGCCGAGCGAATGAGATGCTCAAGCTCTGAACGCGTCATAAATGCGCTTGCGCTGCGAATCGCTCAGCGCACCGG
>JAYTXT010000014.1:0-4980 GCA_043742765.1 Gammaproteobacteria bacterium
GCTGCAACCTGCTGCAAGGTCGGGCTGTCCGCGGTCTTCTTGCCGAAAAATACCGAGCTGACCACGACGAAAATGTACATGAAACCGCCCAGCGCGGCCATCAGGGCGAAGATCCCGTTGAGGGTCAGCATCAGGAACGCCGCCGTCGGGTAGTGGAATGGCAGCGCAGCGTCGGCGAAAGTGATGTCCCAGTGCCGGCGCGCCACGCCCAGCGTCCCGGCGCCCATCATGAACAGGGAAATGCCCGCTACGCCGATGGCGAAGACATAGGGCTGCCAGCGCGCCAGGCGCGGGAAGCTCACCTCACGCTGGAAGATGAGCGGTATCAGCAGATAGGTAACCGCCATGAACGCGAGCGTAGTGCCGGCCACGACCGTGCCGTGAAAATGGCCCGGGACGTACAGCGTATTGTGCATGATCAGGTTGATCTGTTCGGTGCCCATCACCACGCCCGAGATGCCGCCGAGGAATCCGAACATCACCAGCGACAGGAACATCCCGGCAAACGCCGGATTCCCCCACGGCGCCTTGCGGAGCCATTCGAACATGCCCTTGTTGAAGCCGCGCTTGCGCTGCGCCGCCTCGATGGTTCCCGGCACCGTCAGCGCGTGAATCATGCTGCCCAGCACCGCCAGGTACATGGCATACGAAGTGTTGAACACTTTCCACTCAGAACTGATGCCCGGCTCGACCAGCAGGTGATGCGCGCTCGCCAGCTGCAGGAACAGGATGTAGAGAAAGAAAGCCAGGCGGCTGGCCTTTTCCGAAAGCGGCTTGGCGCCCAGCACGATCGCGGCGATCGCATACCAGATGGCGACGTGGGCTGAAACATTGATCTGCTGCGAAGAGTGCCCCATGGCCCACCAGACGAGCTTGTACATCAGTGGGTCGATGGTATTGATCAGGCCGAGCGACCACAGATAGGTCGGAATCAGGATGATGGCGCCCGAGGCCAGCGTGAAAACCGCGATGATGGCGGCGGTCAACGCACCGAAGGTCACCAGTGGAATCGAACCCACGTAGGTCTGGTCGTCCTTGGCAATGACCAGGGTGCCGAAGAACACGCCGACGGCCGTCAGGGCGCCGACGGCGAACAGGATCAGGCCCAGGTAGAAATTGGGCGCGGCCTTCATCGGTACGTACGAGGTGAACATCACCGAAGACTCGCCCTGCAGCACGGTCACGTTGGCGATCAACGCGCCCAAAACCATGAGCGCAAATGCCGCCCAGGCGACCCTGGGCGCCGCCAGCCGGCAATTGAGCAACACGGCCGAGGCAAAATACAGCACCGCGATCTCGAAGAAGATAACCCAGCACAGCAGCACATCGAGACCGTGCGCGGTGAGCGCGAGATAGAACCAGTCCACCGGCAGCAGGTGCACGTCCGGCCAGCGCGTCAGAGCCACGGACAGGCCGAACGCCCCACCGATTAGCAGAAAGACGACGGCGGCGACGGCGTTGGCGCGGATTAGATTCTGCGCGGACAGGTCGATCTTGAGCCCGGTGGTAGGGCAAATTCGGAACGCGGTGGTTGCGGCCATGGATATCCCCTGCTAGCTGCGATCGACCACATAGAGGCGGCCGGCCATCGTGTGGTGCCCAAGTCCGCAGTATTCATTGCACACGATGCCAAACTGCCCCGACTGATTGGGCGTCACCGTCAGCACGTGCTCGTATCCGGGCTGGACCTGGATGTTGATGTTCACCGGTTGCAGTGAGAAGCCGTGCTGGTAATCGAGTGAAGACAGGTGCAACCGGTAGCTCTGGTTCCTTTCGAGCTCCAGGATCGGCCACCACATCCAGATGCGCGCGATCAGGTAGATGTCGCTCCCCGGCGGCGGGTGCACGACCGGGAAGCCAGCTTCCTCGCGGGTCTGGTACTTCTGGATCATCGCATCCGCCTTGGCGGCGAAGATCTCCGGGGTGGTGCGATAGGTGATGTTGGACAGATTCTGCCGGCCGACGGCATGCCAGTAGATCATCATGAAGAACATCACGAGGCCCCAGACGAACGCGATCGCGATCCAGACGACCTCGACGCGCGGCATGGGCTCCTTCCACCACAGTCGATCTGCCGGAGGGACGATGGACATGACTTTCTCCCTATTGCGGGGCGACCGGAATCCCCACCAGTTCCATGATTCCCCACACGATGTACAGGACGGTGGGAACCGTTACACCGATAAACAGCAGCAGGAAATGGTTGTCGAGCACTCGCTGCATGAACGGCACGCGCTCGTCGCCCGGTTCCGTTGAATCGGTGTTGTTCGAGCGGTCGGCTTCGCTCATGACGGATACCCCTCGATGGATTTGTGGCTTGTCCGGGCTGAACCCCCGCCGATATTTTCAGAATGCACTGCGCGGGAACATCAGGAAAAATACCTACGGCAGGCCGCCGCGCGCGTGGCAGGTGCGCTTAACATGAGTGGCATGCAACTTTCCGACCCTTGGATAAGAAAGTTTCTCATCCGTGAGCGGCTGCCCGCGCAGTTTCGCGAGCTGATCGAACGGGTGCACGTGCCGCTTGCCGGACGCATCGCGGCCGCCGCGCGCGCGAAAGGGTCCTGTCTCACCGTCGGGCTGTGTGGTGCGCAAGGCAGCGGCAAGTCGACCATGGCGGCGATACTGAGCGGCGTGCTCGAGAGCCAGGGCTACGCGGCACGCTTGCTGTCGCTGGATGATTTCTATTTATCGCGCGCCGCGCGCCTGGCCCTCGGGCAGCGCGTTCATCCGCTGCTGGCGACCCGCGGCGTACCCGGCACGCACGAGGTGTCGCTGGCCCGGCAGGTGCACGATACCCTGCGCGAGCCCGGCATCACCGCCCTGCCCGCCTTTGACAAGGCGCGGGACGATCGCCGGCCCCGTGAACAGTGGCCGGAAGTTCGCGGGCCAGCCCAGGTGATTATTCTGGAAGGATGGTGCGTCGGTGCGATCGCGCAGACCCCCGACGAGCTTGTGACCCCGGTGAATGCACTCGAAGCGGAAGAAGACGCGCTGGGAACCTGGCGGCGCTACGTCAATGACGCGCTGGCCGGCGAGTATCGGGCCTGGTTCGCACAGATTGACTACCTGGTTCTACTACAGGCCCCCAATTTCGAGGTCGTCTATCGCTGGCGTGTGGAGCAGGAACACAAACTCAGGGAGCGGGTCCGCTCGGAGGGCGGCGATCCCGCCAGCGTCATGGACGATCGGGACATCGCGCGGTTTATCAGCCATTACGAGCGGCTAACGCGGCACATCCACGCCCAGATGCCGGCACGAGCTGACATGCTGCTCAAACTGGATGAGCAGCGGCGGCTTCGACCTGGATGACTCGGGCTCGCTGTTCCGATCCTTCCGCGTCATGAACGTGCCCAATGTCGCTTCCTGATTGGTGTACTGTTGGCGCGCCCGTGCAACGCTAGCGGCGTCGGGCGCGTACAATCTTCGCCTCGAAGCGCAGGGCCTCGATGACCGTACTGAACCCGCGTGCCGCGGCAGTGCCGGGCCAACCCCGGACCGGCCTTGACGCAGAGCGCCGCCACACGGATTTCAACCTCTGCCAGCGGATCGGTAACTTGGCGAGCCACCGCAGGCGCCGCAGCGCGTAGCCGGGTGACAGGGTTTGGCTGATGTGGTGCTCGCGCCGATAAGTCTCGAGCGCCTGCTGCGCGGCCGCGAGATCGTAGCCCTTGGCGGACAGCCGCTTGAGCTCGGCCGCGCTCTGCCTGCAGAAGGCGTAGCGGTCGATCGGCGCGAACCTGCCGCTCTTCTGCTGGCTGCGGGCGAGCTCGTATTCGAGCAGCAGGAAGTTGTTGTTGATCGTCACCGGCGCCGGGATCGGCGCGTACTGGAACCAGTCCAACGACTTGTCGGCGAGGGCGAGGAAGCTGCGGCTGTCGGCGTTCATGCGGTTGGTGGTAAAGGCCAGGCCGTTGCTCTGCGATTCGCCTCCGCCGACCATCAAGCGGCTGTCGAATAGCAGAAAAGCATCCAGCCAGTCGAGTATGCGGAAACAGAATGAGTAGTCCGGCGCCATGCCGGTAAAAATCGAACCATAGTTCGCCACCAATTCGTGCAGCCGCGTGGTGCGGCAGAAGGAATTGCACAAGCGCGGCAGGCGCAGGGAAAATTCGACCCGCGCGCATTCGGCGAGCGCAGCGGCAGATTTCACCAGCGTGGCGCGGTCGCTCCCCGGGCCACTGCGCAGCCTGAACGGCGCCGCCTCGCCCCTGATGCCAACAACCAGCACGGAGATCAGGTCGGCTGAGTGAGTCTGCAACTCCTGCCGGATCATGCCGAGTGCGTAGAGCTTGTAGGCGCTGCGGTCGGTCAACACGCCGGTGAATTCGCCACCGGCCTGACGGACAGCCCATTCCCAGTGGTCAACCATCGACAGCGTGCGCGGCGGCCGCAGATAGCGCACGCGCGGATCATCGAGCGCGTCCGCGAGCACTGCGCGGGTTTCAGCCGCGCGCTCCGGATCAGAGTTGTCCGAAATGATCAATTCGAAGTCGCCAAAATCCTGCTCCAGCACGCTCTGTACGGCGGTTGGCACCAGGTTCGGGCGGTTGCGGGTCGGAATGACGATGCTGAAATAGGGCATGGTCACGGGGTTCCGGCGCGCTGCCTACTTCACGCGGACCAGATAGCCATCCGGCGCCACGCTGATGAGCAGCTGCTGGTGCACGCGTTGGTCGATCTGAAACTCCGGATGGGTCTGCAGATACTTCCACACTGCCGTCTTGGGATTATTGCCGGGCCCCCATGGCCGATCGGTCCACATCTGCGCTGGCAGATTCTCGACGACCGTGTCGAACACCACGCAATAGTTGCCAATACTGGTCAGGGGGGCGTAGGCCTCGAGCTCAGCGAGCACATGCTCGTGAGTGTGATTGGAATCCAGGCATACCAGGATGTTGCTGCTCTGGCTGGCGAGCTGGCGTACCGCCGCGATGGTGTCAGCCGCGATGCTCGATCCCTCGATCATGTGGATGCGCC
>JAYTXT010000015.1:0-2553 GCA_043742765.1 Gammaproteobacteria bacterium
GAGGCCTTCATCGAGGAAGACCTGTCGGTCGATGAAATCTGCGCCCGCGGCTTCGAACGCGCGGTGGTCACGCGCATCCTGAACCTCGTGCAGCGCAACGAGTACAAGCGCCGCCAGGCGCCGCCGGGAGTGCGCGTGAGCGCTCGGGCATTCGGGCGCGATTGGCGCTATCCGATTACCAGCGGCTACCGGCGGTAGGACGGGCAAATCATCGAGCGGTTCGCGATCACGCCGTGTGCGTCGCGTATTGCGCCGGGCGATGTGGTCGGCCGCGCCTCCAAAGCGAGGCGAACCTTGCCGCTCGCTGCCGGAACGGCTTGTTTTGGCAATGTAAACCAGACGCAAGGCGCCGCGTTCCGGCGACGCTCGCGGCAAGGCGGCCTCCGACACATCGACCGGCGCAATACGCGACGCACACGGAGTGATCACCATCTGCGCGCTGACTCGCCCGCACTGCCACCCGCAGTCGCTGACAGCACGCGCGCCCGCGTGGCCGGCACGCTGCAAGGCGCGGGTACTCAGCGCACGTAGCGCTGCATTGTGTGTCGGAGGGTGGCGAAGCGCGGCACGCCGCGCGCCAGTACTTCATTTGATTTTTCGCCGACCTACTGGGGCCGCGCGCGGCGGGTCGCGCGAGCTTCGCCGCTGCCCGCGCAGTCTTTCACTTCTTACTATTTGCTCTTCAGCAGCGGCGCACCCGACCACACAATGGAGCGCTACGTGCGACGAGTGTCCGCGCGCTACCGCATGGGTCGCGCGAGCGCGCCTGCTACCAGATGTGCCACCATGAATGCCGCGACCTGCCCCGCGAGCTGTCCTCATGGTAGTTGGCCTGGTAGACCTGCTCGACGTTGCTCTGCAGGTCCTTGAGGCCGAGGTGGCGGTAGCAGTCAATCATGATCTCGAGCGCGTCCCGCACGGCCGGGGCGCCGTCGTACTGCTCGATCGTGCGCTGCGCGCGCTGCGCCGCGGCGGTGTAGGCGCCGCGCTTGACGTAGTAGCGGGCGACGTTGATCTCGTAATCGGCGAGGCGGTTGCGCAGGTAGATCAGCCGGCGCTGGGCGTCATGCGCGTATTCGCTCTTCGGGAACTGTTTGATCACGGTGCTGAAGGCGGTGATCGAGGAGGCGAGCGAAGCCGGCGGGCGCTTGGCCAGGTCGACGCCAAACCAGCGTTCGAGGGCCCAGGGGGTATGTTCGTAGTCGATCAGGCCCTTCATGTACCAGGCGTAGTCGATGCGCGGATGCGTGGGGTTCTCGCGCAAGAATTGCTCGGCCGCGTCGGTGGCCGACTCGTTCTCGCCCTTGCGGTAGTAGACGTAAATCAGGTCAAGCCGCGCCTGGCGTGCCTGGTCGGAAAACGGGAAGCGCGCGGTCAGCGCCGCGTACTGCCTGACGGCCAGTTCAAAGTCACTGCTGTTGAGGGCCTTGTGGGCGTTCCGGTACAGGGTTTCTGCCGTGTAGCGACTGCTGTCACTCACCTTGCCGTGGCTCTGGCAGCCGGCGAGCGTGGCACCGGCCACCAGCAGCAGTACGCCCAGCGAGCGGCCCAGCGCGCTGAGCCTGGCTGCTGCCGGGGCACGGGATGGGGCGGAAGCGCAGACCTTGCTAAGTGTCACGTTGTACCCTGCGACGCGAAAGCGCCAGTATAGCGAATAAACCTGCCGCAGCTGCGCCCACCACATGCCCGCCAAGTTCCGCATTCACGATCTTGAACTGCCCGCCGCGGCGACCGGCGCGCGTTTCGATGTCGCACTGGCGGCGGCCCTGCCGCAGTATTCGCGCGCGCGGCTGCAGCGCTGGATCAGATCGGGCGCCGCGCTCCTTGACGGCCGCGCGGTCCAGCCACGCGCGCGTTTGGCGGGCGGTGAGCGGGTGCGCGTGCAGGCTGAATTCGCGGCTGACACGTCCGTGGGGCCCGAGGCCATCGCGCTGCGCATCGTCTACGAAGACGAGGCCTTCCTGGTCGTTGACAAGCCCGCCGGGCTGGTGGTGCATCCGGGCGCCGGCAACGCCGCGCACACCCTGCAGAACGCGCTGCTGGCGCACGATCCGGACCTGGCGCTGGTGCCGCGGGCCGGGCTGATCCATCGGCTGGACAAAGACACGAGCGGATTGCTGGTGGTGGCGCGTACGCCTGAAAGCCACCATGCGCTGGTCGCGATGCTCCAGGAGCGCGCGATCGCGCGCGGCTACCTGGCGCTGGTTTTTGGCGAACCGACGGCCGGCGGTACGGTCGATGAGCCGATCGGCCGGCATCGCTCAGTGCGCACCCGCATGGCGGTGCGCCGGGACGGCCGCGAAGCCGTAACGCACTATCGGATCGAGGAGCGCTTTCGCGGCCTGACACTCCTGCGGGTGCAGCTCGAGACCGGACGCACGCACCAGATCCGCGTGCATCTGGCGCACATCGGCCTGCCGATCGTGGGTGACCCGGTGTACGGGGGCCGGCGCCGGCAGATCGCAGGAGCAGGGGAGGAGCTGCAGTCCGCACTGCGCCGTTTCCGCCGCCAGGCCCTGCACGCGCAGCGGCTGGCGCTCGACCATCCCGTGA
>JAYTXT010000016.1:0-4144 GCA_043742765.1 Gammaproteobacteria bacterium
ACCGGCATGATCGTCGCGCACCAGGTGGGCATCGTGCACCGCGACCTCAAGCCTGCCAACGTGCTCATCAACGACGAGGGCCTGCTCAAGATCGTCGACTTCGGCGTGGCGGCGGCCCAGTCGCAGGGCGACACCCAACTGACCAAGACCGGCTACGTGATCGGCAGCCCCAAGTACATGGCGCCCGAGCAGATTCTCGGCAAGAAGGTCGACGAGCGCGCCGACGTCTATGCCGTGGGCGTCATGATGTACGAGATGCTCACCGGCGTCCCGCCCTATGCGCGCGGCGATCACATGTCGGTCATGTACCAGCACGTGCAAGGCCGCGCCCGCCCGCCGTGCGAGATCAATTCCGCGCTCCCCAAAGAACTGGGCGAACTGATTACCCGCGCCATGGCGGTCGACAAGACCAAGCGCTTCCAGAACATGGAAGAACTGCGCACCGCGCTGCAGCGTTTCCAGTAGGATTGCGCCGAAGACCATGGCACGCATCGACGCCTTTCTCAAGCTGGGCACGCAGCAGGGTTGCTCCGATATCCACCTTGCGGTGGGCGTGCCGCCCATGCTCCGGCTCCATGGCGACCTGGTAACGATCAAGTTCCGCGACCTGCGCGACGCCGAACTCGAAAGTTACATCAGCGAGATCCTCACGCAGAATCAGAACGAGCACTTCGCGCGCGGCAACGATCTCGATTTCTCCTACATTTCCGCCGAGGGCGGGCGCTTCCGCGTCAACGTGTACCGCAAGGACACCGGGGTCGGCGCCACCTTTCGCGCCATCCCGGCCGAGGTGCCGACGCTGGAATCGCTGCGCCTGCCAGCGGTGATCACCAAGCTGTGCGACTATCATCAGGGCATGATCCTGGTCACCGGCTCGACCGGCACCGGCAAGTCGACCACGCTGGCGGCGATGATCGATCTGCTCAACCGCACCCGCAAAGTCAACATCATCAGCCTCGAGGACCCGATCGAATTCGTTCACCGCAGCAAGCAATCCCAGGTGATCCAGCGCGAGCTGGGCACCCACATCCCGAGCTTCGCCGAGGGCGTGCGCGCCGCGATGCGCGAGGACCCGGACGTGATCCTGGTTGGCGAGCTGCGCGATGCCGACACCATCCGCATGGCAATGACCGCCGCGGAAACCGGCCACCTGGTGCTCGGCACGCTTCATACCACCAGCGCCGTCAAGACCATCGACCGCATGATCGACGCGCTGCCCCCCGAGGAGCGTGAGCAGACCAAGAGCTTCCTGTCGCAGGGCCTGCTGGCCGTGGTTACGCAGCTGCTGGTCAAGTCACACGATGGGCGGAGCCGCCGCGCGATCTGCGAAATCATGGTGATGACCAAGGCGATCGCCAAGCTGATCATGACCGACCAGACGCACCAGCTGCCGAGCCAGCTGCAGACCGGCAAGGATTTTGGCATGCAGATGTTCGACCAGGCGCTGCTGGCTGCGGTGCAGGCGCGCGAGGTTGATCCCGATGACGCCTACGGCTACGCGGCCGACAAGCGGCTGCTGCAGAAATTCGTCACCGACACGACGATGATTTCCAGGGTCGATGCGCCGCCAGCGCCGCCGGCAGCCTAGCGCGGCGCTTGCCCATGGCACAGATCGACGCACTGCTCGAAGAAGTCCTCAAGCGCAAGGGGTCCGACCTGCACCTGATTGCCGGCGACCCGCCGCGCGTGCGCCGCTACGGCGACCTGATGCCGCTCCGCGACGAGCCGCTGACGCCCGATTTCGTCAAGACCGCGCTGTATGAAATCATGCCGCGCAAAGCCACCGAGCGCTTCGAAGCCCACGACGGCGCAGATTTCGCCTACGCACTCGCCGACCACGGCCGCTTCCGGGTCAACGTGTTGCGGCAGATCGCGGGCATGGGCGCGGTGTTCCGGGCCATTCCGTCCTGCGCCCTGACCCTCGAACAGCTGAAGATGCCGCCGGCGGTGCACGAGTTGTGCCGCGCCAGAAACGGCTTGATCCTGGTCACCGGCAAGACCGGCTCGGGAAAGTCTACTTCGCTGGCGGCGATGATCGACGAGATCAACAAGCGCATCAAAGGCCACATCATCACGGTCGAGGATCCGATCGAGTTCGTCCACCCGCGCCACAACTGCCTGATCAGCCAGCGCGAAATCGGCACGCATACGCCGTCGTTCTCCTCGGCATTGCTTTCGGCGTTGCGCGAAGATCCTGATGTCATCCTGGTAGGCGAGCTGCGCGACCTCGAGACCATGAGCACCGCGATCACCGCGGCCGAGATGGGCATCCTGGTCATGGCGACGCTGCACACCAACGGCGCCGCGCCCACCGTGGATCGCATGGTCAACGCCTTCCCGTCCGACAAGCAGTCGCACGTGCGCACCATGCTCTCGACCTCGCTGCGCGGCGTGATCTCGCAGCAACTCCTGCAGCGCGCCGACGGCCAGGGACGGGTTGCGGCGCTGGAAATACTCGTCAACACGCCGGCATCGGCCAACCTGATCCGCCAGGGCAAGCTCGACCAGATTGAGACCGTGATGCAGTCCGGCGGCGCGCTCGGCATGCGCACCATGGACATGGCGATCCAGCAACTTTATGACCAGGGCCTGATCTCAGGGGCCGAGGCCTACAAGAAAGGCATCAACAAGGCCAAGTTCGAACCGCTCAAGGACGCCCGCTAAAGATGGCCCGCAAGATTCTGGTTACGCACGCCCTGCCCTACGCCAACGGCTCGCTGCACCTCGGCCACGCGATCGAGGCGGTGCAGACCGACATCTGGGTGCGCTTCCAACGCCTGCGCGGCCACGACTGCCTGTTCGTCTGTGCCGAGGATTCGCACGGCACGCCGATCATGATCCGCGCCCAGCAGCAGGGGCAGAGCGCCGAACAGCTGATCGAGGCCATGGCCACCGAGCACCAGCGCGACTACCACGACCTGCTCATCGCCCACGACCAGTTCCACTCGACGCACAGCGAGGAGAACCGGCGCTTTACCTGCGAACTCTATGAGCGGCTGCGGGACGCCGGCTATATCAGCCGCCGCGCGGTGCGCCAGGCCTACGACGAGCACCAGCAGATGTTCCTGCCCGACCGCTACCTGCGCGGCACCTGTCCGCGCTGCAAGAGCCCGGAGCAGTATGGCGACAGCTGTGAAGTATGCGGCGCCAGCTATACGCCCGCCGAGCTCATCGACCCGCTGTCCACGCTCAGCGGCACCGCGCCCGTATGGCGCAAGTCCGAGCACCTGTTCTTCCGGCTCGGCGCCTTCGAGCAGATGCTGCGCGAGTGGCTCGGCGCCGGCGAGCAGCAGCCTTCCGTGCGCGCCAAGCTCGACGAGTGGTTCGCGGCCGGGCTGCAGGACTGGGACATCTCCCGTGATGCACCCTACTTCGGCTTCGAGGTGCCGGACGCGCCCGGAAAATATTTCTACGTCTGGTTCGACGCGCCGATCGGCTACATCGCCAGTTTCGAAGCGCTCCGCGCCCGGCGCGGCCTCGATTTCGACAGCTACTGGAAATCCGAAACGCAGACCGAGCTCTACCACTTCATCTGCAAGGACATCAGCTATTTTCACAACCTGTTCTGGCCGGCCGTGCTCCACGGTGCGGGGTTCCGCCGCCCGACGGGCGTCAACGTGCACGGGTTCCTGACCATCAACGGCCAAAAGATGTCGAAGTCGCGCGGCACTTTCCTGACCGCGCGCCGTTATCTTGAGCAGCTCCCGCCTGAGCCGCTGCGCTATTACTTCGCGGCCAAGCTCACCAGCGGCATCGAAGACATCGACATGAACCTCGATGATTTCCTGGCGCGCACCAATTCGGACCTGGTCGGCAAGTTCGTGAACATCGCCAGCCGCTGCGCCGGCTTCATCGAGCGCGGCGGCGGGCGCCTGGCGGCGCAATTGCCGGACCCGCAGCTCTACGCCGAATTCATCGCCGCGGGCGAGCGCATCGCGACCCTGTACGAGCAGCGCGAGTACGCCACCGCGATTCGCGAAATCATGGCGCTGGCCGATCGCGCCAACCGCTACGTCGACCTGCACAAGCCCTGGGCGCTCGCCAAGGATCCGGCGCAGGCCGCCACGGTGCGGGCCGTGGCCACGCAGGGCATCAACCTGTTCCGCGCCCTGATGATCTATCTGACGCCGGTCCTGCCGCGCAT
>JAYTXT010000017.1:0-2084 GCA_043742765.1 Gammaproteobacteria bacterium
GCCACGCACTTGGAACTGACTTTGGTGCATGCCACAATTGACGGCGACGTTTTCTTTCCGCACCTCGACCTTGCTCAGTGGCGGGAGCTGGCGCGTACCGCGCGAGCCGCTGACGATCGGCATGCCTGGCCGATGACCTACCTGACGCTGGAGCGCATCGCTACGGCGGCGACCGGAGTGGCACACCAATGAATCGCAAACGTCTGTCTGCCGGCGCCACGCTTGGCGCCATCGGCGTCGTCTATGGCGATATCGGCACGAGTCCGCTATACGCGCTCGAGCAATCAATGACCGCGACCGGCGCCGGTCCGCCCTCGCCAGCGACGGTGCTGGGCATATTGTCGCTGATGTTCTGGAGCCTGCTGACCGTTGTCACGCTCAAGTACGTGATGCTGATCATGCGTGCCGACAACGAAGGCGAGGGCGGCATCCTCTCGCTGTTCGCGCTGGTGCAGCGACGCCTCGAGGATACGCCGCGCTGGGGTCGGGCGATCATTGCACTCGCGGTAATGGGAGCCGCGCTGTTCTACTGTGATGCGCTCATTACTCCGGCAATTTCTGTACTGGGCGCGGTGGAAGGGCTCGAACTGCTCAGCCCCGGGCTCACTCATGCCGTGGTGCCGGTGACGCTGGTGATCATCGCCCTGCTGTTCGCGATCCAGAGCCGCGGTACCGAGCGCGTCGGCCGGCTGTTCGGCCCGGTCATGGTGCTGTGGTTCGCGGTACTGGGCTACACCGGTGCCGAGTCAATCATTCGCAATCCGCAGGTGCTGGCCGCGCTGAATCCGGTGTATGGCTTCGAATTGCTGTGGTCACATCAGGCCGTTGCGCTCGCCATCCTGGGGGGAGTGTTCCTGACCGTAACCGGCGGCGAGGCGCTTTATGCCGACATGGGTTCATTCGGCAAGGGGCCGGTGCGGATGGCCTGGTTTGCCGTAGTGTGGCCGGCGCTCCTGCTCAGCTACTTCGGACAGGGGGCGTTGGTGCTCGGCAATGCGGCCGCGGCCCACAAGCCACTGTTCGCCCTGGTGCCGGCGGCGGCGCTCCCATGGATGGTGGTGCTGGCGACGCTGGCCGCGATCATCGCCTCGCAGGCGACCATTACCGGGGCGTTCTCGGTGACACGCCAGGCGGTGCAGCTCGATCTCCTGCCGCGCCTGCGGATTCTGCAGACCTCGGCACACGAGCATGGACATATTTTCGTGCCGATCGTGAATGTCCTGGTGTTCGTCGCGGTGTGCATTTTTGTGATCGGCTTCGGATCCTCCGACGCGCTGGGCGGCGCCTATGGCGCTGCAGTCTCCGGCACCATGGGCGTCACGACCATCCTGGGAATCGTGCTGGCCTCCTCGCGGTGGAGCTGGCCAAAGTGGAAAGTGTTCCTGGGTTTCGGCCCGCTCGTTGCCATAGACCTGACGTACAGCGTGGCGAATCTGGCGAAATTTGCCCAGGGCGCGTGGGTGCCGCTGCTGTTCGCCACACTCCTTTATGGCGTATTCATGACTTGGCGATCCGGGCGGCGGTTGCTGCGGGCCGCACTGCGCGAAGTCGCGGTACCGCTCAAGGAGCTGCCGCAGCTGCTGGCTGCCGCGACACGCGTGCCCGGTACGGCCGTGTTCCTGGTAAGCGAACCGAATTACGTGCCGACGGCATTCCTGCGCAACCTCGAACATAACCACGTGGCCCACCAGCGCATCGTCTTTCTGAACATGGAATTCGTGCGCACGCCGCGCCAGGATCCGGAAGATCGCGTGCGTATCGATACAATCCAGGAAGGTGTGTTCAGGGTCACGGCGCGCTTCGGGTTCATGGAAACGCCCGACGTCAGCGTAGCGCTGCAGCAATGCCGCGTGCGCGGCTTGGGGCTGTTCGGCCTGGACTGTTCGTTCTTCCTGGGCTGGCATCTGGTGCGCCCGCGTCCGCGCGGCGGTTACGAAGGCCTGCGCCGCCGGTTGTTCGCGTGGATGCAGCGGCGCAGCACCCAGGCAATCGACTTCTTCCGCATGCCCGACCGGCGCGTGATAGTGCTGGCGACCCAGGTTGAGCTTTGAAGGTGACGCTCATCGCGGCGCTCGCCGGCGATG
>JAYTXT010000018.1:0-2730 GCA_043742765.1 Gammaproteobacteria bacterium
CTGCATTCAGTCACTTTCCACGACCGCTTGGTGGCGGTCATCGCACTCGGACATGTCATGAGCGAGGCGAGTTTCAGTCACATTGCGCAACACCTTGACGACAAGAGCCCGATCATGTCGTTGTGCGCGGCACGGGCACTTATGCAGGTCGATCCGGTACGGGCGATCCCCGAGCTGGTGCTGCGCATCGTGCAGCGCGGTGACTGGTCGCAGGGCAGTATTGCCACGATCCTGCAGGAGAGCGCTGAGGCCATTGTGGCCGGACCACTGGTCAGTGCGCTGCTGCAGTCAAACGCCGATACCGCCCCACGCCTGCTCCGCTTCCTTGCGGGCGTCAGCCCGGCATCAGCGGCGCCGTTCATCCGCGCGTACCTCGGCTCGTCAGCCGACGAGCTCATGGTTTCGACCTGCCTGCAGGTGATGTCGGTCCGCGAAGATCTCGATCGCGCGCGTCCGCTCCTGGCGCATCCGCGCTGGCATCTGCGCATGCAGGCCGCGGTGACGCTGGGCAGGTTCGGAGTTCCCGGCGACGAGCAGCCGCTGATCGGCATGCTCACGGATCGTCAATGGTGGGTCCGCTACCGCGCCTCGCAGGCACTGCTTGGTTTGAGTTTCATCAGCAGCGAGCGTGTACAGCAGATACGCGCAGCGCAGACCGACACCTATGCGCAGGGCATCATCGACCATGTGCTCGCGGAGCGCGCCATCGGTGAGGCGACGTGAGCGCGTACTGGGCCGACCTGGCCCTGTATTGCCAGTATGCGTTCTTTGCGTTTTTCATCTGCATCAACTCGGCCTACCTGGCCCTGCACTACGTATCGGTATTCAGCATCATGCGTTACATGCGGGATCACCGCGCCGAGTACTTGCCGCGGAATCTGCCGGCTTACCAGCCGCCGGTCAGCATCCTGATTCCCGCTTTTAACGAAGAGCGCTCGATCGTTTCCACGATCCGCTCGCTGTTGCGGCTGGACTATCCGGATTTCGAGATCGTGATCGTATGCGATGGCTCGACGGACGCGACTGTGCAGGAGGTCATCAGGGAATTTGCGATGGTGGAGTTTCCGGAGGCCTATCGCCAGCGGATTCCAACGCAACGGATCCGCAAGATCTATGCCTCGACACGCTACCCGCACGTGCGGCTTGTGGATAAAGAGCATGGTGGCAAGGCCGATTCGCTCAATGCCGGCATCAACTGTGTCCGCTACCCTTTGTACTGTGCGATTGATGCCGACTGCATCCTGCACCCGGAGAGCCTGGCGCGCGTGGTCCGGCCGTTCCTCGAGGATTCGCGCACGGTCGCCTCCGGGGGCGTCGTCAGGGTGTTGAACGGTTGCACCGTCAAGAACGGCTTCCTGCAGAAGGTCGAGCTGCCGCAGAAGTTCCTGCCGCAGTTCCAGAACGTGGAGTACCTGCGCGCGTTCCTGTTCGGCCGCATGGGTTGGTCGCCATCCAATGCGCTGCTGGTCATCTCCGGCGCCTTTGGCGTCTTTCACAAGGAAAGGGTCGTGGCCATTGGTGGTTACCGCAACGATACCGTGGGCGAGGACATGGACCTCGTGGTCCGGTTGCACCGGAAGATGCACGAGGAGCAGCGGCCTTATCGCATCACCTTTGTGCCTGATCCGATCTGCTGGACCGAGGTGCCGGGCGATATACGGTCCCTGAAGAGCCAGCGCGTGCGCTGGCAGCGCGGCCTGGCAGAGAGCCTGGTGCCCAACGCCGGGATGTTCTTCAGCCGTCGTGGCGGCACCGTGGGGTGGCTCGCCTACCCTTTCATGATTTTGTTCGAGCTGTTGGGGCCGGTCGTCGAGCTCGCCGGCTACCTGGCAGTACTGGTTCTGTGGTGGTTGAACCTGATCTCGCTGCAGTCCTTCCTGGTATTCCTGTTCCTGGCGATTGGCATGGGCATCATGCTGTCGACTAATGCGATCTTCCTTGAGGAACTGTCATTCCAGATGTACCCGCGCGTTGGGCAGCAGCTGCGGCTGTTTGCCGCCGCGGTGTTCGAGAATTTCGGGTATCGGCAGATGGTGGCGTTCTGGCGTGTCATCGGGCTCTTCAAGTGGATGATCGGCGGCAGGTCGCGCGGCAAATGGGGCAAGATCGCGCGTGACGGTTCATGGCAGCAGGCGGCGACAGCGACGCATGCCGTGTTGGTCCCGCCGGCCGGCGATACGGCTTCCGTCGAACGGAGTTCGAAATGATGCGCCCCCTCCTGCTGCTGGTTCACGTGTCGCTGCTGGCGAGTGCCGGTTCCGCCCGCGCGCAGGGAGCAGTGGATAGTTTCGACCAGCAATTCCAGGCGGCCCGCACGCTGGCGACTTCCGACCAGCGCGAAGCGGCGTTGCGGGCTTACCACGCGCTGCTGTTGCGCTCGCCCGGCAATGCCGATGTGCTGCTGGGCCGAGGGCGACTCTACGCCTGGATGGGCAAGTGGCCCGAGGCGGAGGCTGACCTGGCAGCGGTGACTGCGTCGTCCCCGACCTATGCGGACGCGTGGTCGGCGCTCGGGGACATGTACCTGTGGAGCGACCGGCCCGCACAGGCGGCGAAGGCCTACGGCGAGTGGCTGGCGCTGGCTCCCGCGAACGATCCGGCGCCGCTCATTGCGCGGGGCCGCGCATTCCGGGCGGCCAGGGACTATCCCGCGGCCCGCATTGATTTCGAGGCGGCGGGTGCGCGCGGTGCGGACGCCGGGCAGATCGGCGAATATCTGCTGTCGATCAC
>JAYTXT010000019.1:0-5129 GCA_043742765.1 Gammaproteobacteria bacterium
CGGGATCTCGCGGGTGGACCAGGACGCGTTCGCGCAGCGCAGTCAGCAACGGGCGTTTCGGGCGCAGGAACGCGGCTACTTTGCGGCCGAAATCGTTCCGGTGACTGTGCCGGGCCCTAAAGGTGGCGTGCCTGAGGTCTTCGCGAGCGACGAGCATCCCCGTGGCGACTGCTCGCTGGAATCCCTGGCGCGCTTGTCAACCCTGGTGCGCACTCCGGGCACGGTGACGGCTGGCAATGCTTCCGGGATCAACGACGGCGCCTGTGCCCTGCTGCTGGCGTCGGCGCGCGCGATGCGGCAGCACGGGTTGACGCCCCGCGCGCGCGTGCTGGGCATGGCCACGGCCGGCGTGCCGCCGCGCGTCATGGGCATGGGCCCGGTGCCCGCCACGCGCAAACTGTGCGCGCTGTTGAAGCTTCAAGTCGACGATTTCCACGCCATCGAGCTCAACGAAGCCTTTGCCGCGCAGGCGTTGGCTTGCCTGCGTGAACTGGGGCTGCCCGACGATGCCGGACACGTCAACGTCAATGGCGGAGCCATCGCGCTGGGACACCCGCTCGGCATGTCCGGCGCGCGACTGGTCATGACGCTGGTCCATCAGCTCGAGGAATCAGGCGGTAAACTGGGCCTGGCCACCATGTGCATCGGCGTCGGCCAGGGTATCGCGCTGGCCGTTGCCAGCGTCTAGGTCAGGTCGTCTGGTTTGAGAGTCCGGCGCGCAGGCGGCGTTTGTCGATCTTGCCGACGCTGGTCCTGGGGATCAACGCGACCAGCGTGACATGCTCTGGGATCGCGTACCTGGGCAGTACGCCGCGAGCCACTTCCAGGCCGACGTGTGCCCGAACGTCTTCCGCGGTGGGGGCTGAGCGGGCGTCCGCGGCCGGGACCACGAAGGCATGCGGACGCTCGCCCCAGCGCGCATCGGCTTCGGCGACCACCGCGACTTCGGCGACGCCGGCGAGTTGCGAAATGATGTCCTCCAGCTGCAACGATGACAACCATTCGCCGCCAGTCTTGATGACATCCTTCAACCGGTCGGTGATGCGCAACTGGCCCGACGGCCCGATGGCCGCAACGTCCTGAGTATGCAGGTACCCGCCCCGCCACAATTGCACTGAGGCCTCGGCATTGCCGGCGTAGCAGACCGTTGTCCACGGTGATCGCACCACGAGTTCGCCGCTGCTCACTCCATCGCCTGCCAGCAATTTCATGTGTTCGTCGGCAATCTGGAGGTCGACGAGCGGGATTGGCAGTCCGGCCTGGCACCGCTCCTCGATCTCGCTGTCGCTCGGAACGGCTGTGGGCGGATCGAGCAGGCGCGCGAGCGTAAGGATCGGTCCGGTCTCGGACATTCCGTAGCCCGCGTGCACGTCGACGCCTGCGGCCACTGCCTCGCGCGCCAGCCCAGCCGACAAGGCACTGCCGCCGATGGTCATCTTCCAGCCGCGCAGATCCGCCTTCACGCGGGCCGCCTCGGTGAGAATCATCCGCAGGACCGTGGGGACGCAGTGCGAGTAGCTGACGCCTTCGCGCATCCGCAGGGCGACCAGCTCCTCCGGGACGTAGCGCCCGGAGTAGACCTGCTTGACGCCGAGCAGCGTTGCCACGTACGGCAGGCCCCAGGCGTGAACATGGAACATCGGCGTCAGCGGCATGTATACATCGCCATGACGAAACGACTGGCCGTGCGGCGCGCTGGCCAGAGCGCCGAGCGCGGCCAGCGTGTGCAATACGATCTGCCGATGGCTGAACACGACCGACTTCGGCGATCCGGTGGTGCCGGTAGTATGAAAGGTGGTGGCAACGGCGTTCTCGTCGAACTCGGCAAACTCGAAATCAGGTGAAGCACCGGCGAGCAGCGTCTCGTAATCCGCACGCACGAAGTCGGGCCGTGGCGGCGGTTCGTCGCTGTCCTCGATGATCACGAACGCGCGTACCATGCCGAGCTGTTCACGCAGATTGGTCACCAGCGGCAGGAAGTCGCGATGAAACAGGATGACTTCAGCGCCCGTATCCTGCAGCGTGTACAGCAGCTGCTCGGGCGCCAGGCGGAAATTCACGGTCTGCAGCACCGCACCGGACATGGGAATCGCGAAGTAGCATTCGAGGTAGCGGTGGCTTTCCCACTCCAGCACCGCGACCGTGCTTCCAGGTGCCACGCCAAGACCGCTCAAGGCCGAAGCCAGCCGCCCGAGACGCTCGCGCAGATCGCGGTAGGTGTAGCGGTGGCGATCCCGATAGACGATCTCCTGCCCGGGCGACACCGCCAGCGGCGTGTGCAGGAGTTGCTTGATCAGGAGCGGATAGCGATATGCGGACGGCGCTGGCTCAGCGATTCGAACAGGCATGCCGATTACTCCAGGCCGCGGCAATCCACCACCAATGCCAGGTCGGGAGGCTGCGCGCCCTCCGGGTACGGCCGCGCGATTATTGCAAATTGGTCAGACCAATGGTACCAATGGCCCACTTCGAGTGGACTGCCTTCGCCTGGATCCCGGCTCGCACCATGATCATCGACTATCAAGGCCCCGCCACCCAAGGGCTCGCGATCCGTATCGCGGCCAACATTCGCGAGGCGATTGTCGCCGGTCGGCTCACGGTCGACGAACGGCTCCCTACGGAACAGGAACTCGCCGCGCGCTGGAGCGTTTCGCGACCAACGATTCGCGAGGCGCTGAAGCGGCTGGCGGCGCAGAATCTGATTCGCTCGCGCCGCGGCCTCACCGGTGGAACCTTTGTCAGCCAACCGAGCCGCGAGGAGGCCCGGCTCTCGGTCGCCAACGTCGCCACGCTGCTGGTGTCGCTCGGTGAGTTCGGGTTGGGCGACATCGCGGAGGCACGCCAGGAACTCGAACTGGTCTGCTGCCGGCTCGCTGCCACGCGCCGCACCGCCGCGCAACTTGCGGCACTCGCTATGGAAATCGCCGTGCAACGCCGCCCAGGGCTCCCGGACGAGGAGTTCTGCGCCTCCGACGTGCGCTTCCATCGTACGCTGGTCGATGCCGCGGGCAATCCGGCGCTCGACCTGGTCAGCGCCGGCGTCATCGCGGCGCTCCAGCCTGCGCTCAACTTGGTGGTGTTCCGCTTTCGCGATCGCAACTCGGTCGCGACCCAGCACGAGCGTCTGTGCCGCGCACTCAAGGCGCGTGATGTCGACGCTGCCTGTGCGGCGCTCAGCGATTACATGCGCGACCTGCGCAAGCAGTATGCGCAGGTGCAGGAGGCGCGCACCCGCTCCGTGCCGCGCGTGCGCGGGTTGCGTCGTGCGTAGGCCGCTCCAACTCGAGAACCTGTTGCGCCGCCCGGACCTCGGCGTCGGCGCCGCGCTGGCGCTGCTCGTGGTGCTCGCGTGGCTGCAACTGACCCGCTACGAAGCGGTCAGCGGCCACGCGGCGGCGGCCCAGGCCGCACACGCCGGCCATGCGATCGCGCGCGGCTGGGGCGCCGCCCAGCTCGGAGTAATGCTGCTGATGTGGCTGACCATGTCGGTGGCCATGATGCTGCCTACGGCCGCACCGGCCATTCTCGCCTTTGCCGACATCACGCGCGGCAGTGGCCGCGCCTCAGTCCCCGCGGGGCCGCTCGGCGCGTTCGTGGGCGGGTACCTGACAGTGTGGGCGGGCTTTGCCATGCTGGCGACGGTCACGCAATGGGCGCTGGCAGGGCTGGCAGTCCGCCTGCCGGTTTTCCACGCCGGCGGCCAGGCCTTTGGTGGTGCGCTGCTGGTGGCCGCCGGCGTGTACCAGTTCTCGGCGCTTAAGGAGCGCTGCCTTACGCAATGCCGCAGCCCGCTCGCATTCTTCCTGACGCACTGGCGCGCCGGCACCCGCGGTGCGTTCCACCTCGGTCAGCGTCACGGAGTGCAGTGTCTCGGTTGCTGTTGGGCGCTGATGACGCTCATGCTCATCGGCGGCGCCATGAGCCTGGCCTGGACAGCGGCGCTGGCGGCCGTAATGCTGTTCGAGAAGGCGGCGCCCGGCGGCAGGTTTTTCGGTCGCACGGTCGGCGCCGGACTCATCGGTTGGGGCGGCGCGCTGCTGGCTGCTGCGTTTCACACATCGGCTTAGTCAACAGGAATATCGCAATGGCACCGAGTTGGAATATCAAGGGCGAGCTCATCCTCAACTGCAATTGCGACGTGTTCTGTCCGTGTGTCGTGTCGCTGGGCAAGCACGCGCCGACGCAAGGCTACTGCCAGGGCTGGGGCGGGGTCGAAATCACCAAGGGCGCCTACGGCGACGTGCCGCTCGACGGGCTCAATGTCGGACTGCTGCTCGACATCCCGGGCAAGATGGGCAATGGCAACTGGACCGCCGCGGTGTACGTCGACGAGCGCGCCTCGCCTGCGGCGCTCGCCGGCCTCAGCGCCGTTTTTTCCGGAGCAGCCGGCGGCACCACCGGTCTGCTGAAACTGCTGGTGGGCACTTTCCTCGGCGTCAAGCAGGTGCCGATCAAATTCGAGCACGACGGCAAGATCCGCCGCTTCGTCATCCCGAAGATCCTCGACGGCAATATCGAACCGATCGCCGGCAAGCAGGGCAAGGACGTGGTGATCACCAACAGTGAGTACTGGATCGGCTCCGAAATCACGGTGTCCCGCAGCGTCAAGAGCAAGCTGCGTGACTTTGGTCGGGTCTGGGACCTCAGTGGCCGCAGCGCCGAGATCGTGCCGATCGACTGGAGCGGCCCATAGGCCCTGTTAACGCTATTGGGGCCCGGTTCTAGATAAAGGGCAGCGCCACCAGCTGGCCTGCGAGCGTGCGCCCATCCTTGTGCACCTCTACGGCATCGCCCACGGCGCAACGGGTTGAGATCAGGGCGAAGCCAATGTTTTTCCCGAGGCGGTAGGACCACGCGCAGTTGGTAAGATCTCCAACTTTGTGTCCGTCGCGCAGGATCGGGTGCCAGTGGAAACCAAAGGCGGTGGGCTCGCTCCCCTCGAGCACGACGCCCAGCTGGTGACGGACGGGCCCCGCGGCGTGAATCTTCCTGAGCGCCTTGATGCCGATCACCTCGTCCGGCACGCCCAGATCAATGTACCTGCCGAGCCGCACCTCGAAGGGATTGGTCGTGCCATCCGTGTCGCCGCCATAGGACAGCAGGCCGCTCTCCACCCGCTCGCAGAAATT
>JAYTXT010000020.1:0-11727 GCA_043742765.1 Gammaproteobacteria bacterium
ACCAGCATTCCGGCGCGTGGCGCCTTGATCTACCCGTATCTGCTGGATTCCCTGCTCATTGATCGGCCCAACCAGGTCTGGGCCAGTGACATCACGTACCTGCCGATGGCGCATGGCTTTATGTATCTGGTGGCGATCCTGGATGTCGCCAGCCGCAAGGTGCTCGCTTTCCGGCTCTCGAACACGCTGACGGCGGATTTCTGCCTGGCCGCCCTCGAAGAGGCGTTGGCCCGGTACGGCACCCCGGAGATTTTCAACACCGACCAGGGCGCCCAGTTTACGAGCCAGGGGTGGATCGAGCGACTCAAGGCCCGCGGCGTCGCTATCAGCATGGACGGCAAGGGCCGCTGGATCGACAACGTGTTCATCGAACGGCTCTGGCGCAGCGTCAAGTACGAAGAGGTGTATCTCAAGGCCTACGCCCACGGCACCGAGGCGCGCCAGTCCCTGGCTCGCTACTTCGCGTTCTACAACGCCGTGCGCATTCACCAGGTTCATGAATACCGGACCCCAGACGAAGTGTATTTCGGGGCGCTCGCGGCCTCGACAGCGATGGCCGCCTGACCGATGAGCGGTAGATCCAAAACCCGAAGCCTTCTGCCGCCTGCGGCGGCAGACTGGGCTGCGCTAAAACCATTGACGACGAGCGAAGAGAAAGAGACGATCATCATCAACCGCCCAGGCAGATCCACTTATCCCGGAAAGAAATCTGTCCTAACAAGCGGAGCCACCCCTACGACCAGGTCGAGGTCCCGCGTCATGCGTGGCGTGGCGTAGTACGCGAGTGCAAAAGAACCCGTCAGCATGAACGGCAGGCCGCAATCTGCCAGTCGATCACTGACGATCCGCAGTACCTCGAGCTCTGTAGTCATGGTGGCACTCTAGCGGGTTCCATGTTTGAGGCGCCAAGCGCGCTCAGGGACTGCTACGGTCAATCTTCAGCTGGTGCTCGGCCTTACCGCCGGCGACAGCCGAAAGCGTTCCATATAGGTCGCCCGCGCTCGCCGTCGGCGTTCCGCTCGCAGAGACCCGCGCCATGACTTCGACGCGCTGGCCAGGCTCAATGCTATTGCCGGCGATTACGGAGTCCGTGGCCGAGAGTTCGATCTGCTGCGGAAACTGCGGAGCCAGGCGCTTGACCGCCAGCGGTGGCCCGCCCTGCGGCGAACGCACGAACACGAACAGCGTAGCTCCAGGTGGCACCTTGCCGGCGAGTGTTGCCGCAAGCGTCACTTGCAGATGCAGGACCGTGGCCGGGTCGGGTTTGAGCCGCGCAAGTTGCACGTCGATGGCGGCGATCTGTTTGTCGAGCGCGTCGACGACTTGCGGCGGTGGCCCCAGATCGCGCAACGCGGCGAAGCGCGCCTTGGCCTCCGCCAGCTTCCCGGAATTCAGCAGCGCGACGCCGGTATAGAACAGCGCCTGCGCGGAACGCGGGTCCAGTTGCAGGGCGCGATTGAACAGCGCCTCCGCTTCGGCCGTCTCGTTGCCGTTGTTCTCGAAGACGATGGTCTCGCCGAGGCCGGCGAGCGCCATGGCGTTCCCGCCCTTGCTCAGTTGATCAGCGTGCTGAAAGCTGCGGCGCGCGAGCGGCCACTGGGTGATGCGCAGGTAGGCGCGGCCAAGGTTGAGCCAGGCCTGCACGTCGTCAGGTTTTTCCTGGGTGGCGGCCAGCAGCGCGGTCACCGAGTCGCCCTCCGCTGCCGGGGCGCTGCGCCACGTCCAGTTGCTCCACTGCGGATAGAGCATCGCGGCAGCCAGCGCCACCAGGGCGCCGACCGCGGTTGCCACCGCCGGCTGTTGCGGTGTGCCGTCCGGGCGTGAACGCAGCAAAGGCACGCCGATAAATAAGGCCGCCGCGGCGGCGCACAGTGCCGCCCAGATGATGAAGCCGCTCATGCGTCCGTGGCTGGATCGGCGGTGTCTTCGTCCGTGATCGGGAGCTTCGCGCGCTTGCGCATGACGCGCAGCGCTATGCCGATTCCGCCCAGCAGCATCACGCCGGGCGCCGCCCATAGCCAGGCATTGCGCAGGCTCATGCGCGGGCGGAACAGGATGAACTCGCCATAGCGCGCGACCAGGTAGTCGCGGATCTCGTCGTCGCTCTTGCCCTTCAGAATCAAATCGTGCACCTCGCGGCGCAGGTCGGCGGCCAGGCTCACATTGGAGTCGGCGAGCGCCTCGTTCTGGCACTGCATGCAGCGGAATTCGTTGATGAGCGCGATGTAGCGCTGTTGCATGGCCGGGTCCGGGAGCGGCGGCGTGTTGTCGACCGCTAAGGCCAACGCGCTCCAGGCCAGCGCGACCGTGACCAGTAGTGCCCGGATATTCATGCGCCCGCCTTGGCGTTGCCCTGCGGATTGGCCGTGAGATGCGGCAGGAACTTCTGCTGCCAGTCTTCCATGGTCATGGCGCCCGTCTGCTTCTCGACGACGATGCCCTGCGGATCTACCAGGAAACTCTCCGGTGCGCCGTAGACGCCCCAGTCGATGGCGACGCGGCCGTCGCGATCAGCGATGACGGTCTCGTAGGGGTTGCCCAGCTGCGAGAGCCAGGCGGTGGCCTGGGCGTCGTCGTCCTTCCAGTCGATGCCGAGGATGGGCACCCTGCCCTCGCCCTTGATCTGCAGGAGCGTCGCATGCTCGGTGCGGCATTCGCCGCACCAGGTGCCCCAAACGTTGACCAGGTGCCAGCCGCCGACCAGCGACTTGCTTTCGTACTGCTGACCCGTCTCGAGTAGTTTCGGCAGCGTGAACTCGGGCGCCTGCTTGCCCAGAAGCGGCGAGTCGATGACCTTCGAACCGTTCTTCGGTGCGTTGTAGATGCCGAAGGCCAGCACCATTACGATGAGCGCGAAGACGCCGAGCGGCAGCAGGAATCTTTTCATGACGTCACCGACGGATCGCCGCCCGCGAGAGCCGTAGGTGCAGCCGTGGCGGTCGGCGCGACCTTGTAGCGGCGGTCGAACAGCGTGGTGATGCCGCCCAGCGCCATGATCGCCGCGCCCATCCAGATGAAGCGGATCATCGGCCGGTACTGGAGCCGGAGGCTCCAGGAGTCGGCGCCTACGTCTTCGCCGAGGGCTGCCAGCAGATCGCGGTTCCAGTTCGCGTCGATGGCGGCCTCGGTCATCACCGAGCCCTGCACGAAGTAGTGGCGTTTTTCGGGCTTGAGCACCGCGACCACCGTGCCGTTGCGCGAGACCGTGACGTGACCGCGGAAGCCATCGAAATTCGGACCCTGGATGGTCTCGCCACCGTCGAACCGGAATACATACTCGCCCACCTGTTTCGTCTCGCCGCGCGCCAGCGCCACGTCGGTCTCGATGGTGTTCGATTTGACAAAGGTAATGCCAAGCACGAACAGCCCGAGGCCGATGTGCGCGATGGTCATGCCGATCTGGCTTGCCGGGAGACTGGCGCGGATCCGCAGCCGGTTGATGGGATCGATCAGCGACGACAGGATGATCCAGAAGCCCACGACCGCACCGACTGGCGTCAGAATATTCCTGCTGCCGTAGATGCCGTAGGTGACCGCAAGCCCGATCAGTAGCGCTCCGGCCAGTGCGCCCAGTATCCGGCGCTTCGACTCAGCGAGCGCGCCGCGGCGCCAGCGTGCGTGGATGCCGATCGACACCAGCATCACCAGCGGCAGCATCGGCACGAGGAAACTCGGGTTGAAATAGGGCGGGCCCACCGACAAGGTGCCCAGGTGCAGGGTGTCGGCGATCAGGGGTGCGAGCGTGCCGCCAAACACGACCGCCGCGGCTACCACCAGCAGGATGTTGTTGAACAGCAGGAAGGATTCGCGCGAGACCATTTCGAAGCCCACCGAGGAGCCGAGCGAGGGTGCGCGCCAGGCATAGAGCGTGAGCGCACCGCCGATCATCAGGATCAGGAACGAGAGAATAAAGATGCCGCGGGCCGGGTCTGAGGCAAAGGAATGCACCGAGACCAGCACGCCCGAGCGCACCAGGAAGGTGCCGAGCAGGCTCAGCGAAAACACGGTGACCGAAAGCAGCAGTGTCCAGCTTTTGAACAGTCCCCGTTTGTCGGTGACCGCCAGCGAGTGGATGAGCGCGGTGCCCACGAGCCAGGGCATGAACGAGGCGTTCTCGACCGGATCCCAGAACCACCAGCCGCCCCAGCCCAACTCGTAATAGGCCCACCAGCTGCCGAGTGCGATGCCGCAGCTCAGGAACGCCCAGGCCATGACCGTCCACGGCCGCTGCCAGCGTGCCCAGGCATGATCGGTCCGGCCCTCGAGCATCGCCGCGCAGGCGAAGGCGAAGCTGACGCTCATGCCCACGTAGCCCGCATAGAGGATCGGCGGGTGGATCGCCATCGCGAAATCCTGCAGCAGCGGATTGAGATCGTTCCCGTCTATGGCGGCCGGAATCAGCCGCTCGAAGGGGTTCGAGGTCGCCAGCAGGAACAGCAGGAAACCGAAATTGACGACTCCGAGCGTGCCCAGCACGCGCGCGGCGTAGGTGCGCGGCAGATGGCCGGAGCGCAGCGCCACGGCGATGGTCCACAGGCCCAGCACGAAGATCCACAGCAGCAGCGAGCCTTCGTGCGCGCCCCACAGTGCCGCAATGCGATAGAAGAGCGGCAGCGCCGAGTTGGAATGCTCGGCCACGTACTTCACAGAGAAATCGTTGACGATGAAGGCGTGCACCAGCGCGTAGGTGCCGAGGCAGAGGAAGATGAACTGCCCCGCGACCGCCGATGGGACCACCGCGAGCCAGCGTTCGCGATTGAGATGCGCGCCGGCGAGGCCGAAGAAGGCCTGGCAGGCGGTCAGCGCCAGCGCCAGGATCATGGCGAAATGTCCGATCTCGATCAGCATCAGTGTGTCGCCTCCGTGCCAGCCGCCGCAGCCGCCTGCCCTGCCTTGAGGGACCGGGTCACTTCGGGTGGCATGTATTTCTCGTCATGCTTGGCGAGCACTTCGTCGGCGACGAAAATGCCGCTCGCGTCGAGACGGCCCAATGCCACGACGCCCGCGCCCTCCTTGAACAGGTCCGGCAGCACGTTCGAATAGCTCACCGGCACGGTATGCGCAAAATCGGTGACCGCGAAATTCACATCGAGCGAGCCGGGGCGGCGCTGCACGCTGCCCTTGACGACCATGCCGCCGAGGCGGAAGCGCTGGCCCTGCTTGACCTGGCCCGCTGCCACTTTGGTGGGGTCGAAATAGAACATCACGTTCTCGCGAAACGCGCGCAGCGCGAGCGCACCAGCGAAGCTCACCCCCACGACGATCACGGCCACCAGCGTCATGCGCCGCTGCCTGGGGGTCATGAGCCGCTCCCCTGCGCTTGTGCGCGGCGGCGCGCCTCGGTCTTCGCGGCCTGCAGGCTACGGCGCGCCAGATAGATATTGAGCACCACGGCGAGGAGTGTCAGCAGGTACGACGGCCAGACAAACATCCAGTAACCACCCATGTTCAACCAGTGCATCATGGTCTAGGCTCCGATCGCTTCGCTGATCCAGCGGGCACTGCGCTCGCGGCGCAACACTTCGCCGCGCGCGCGCACCAGCAGGATTGCCGCGAAATAAAAACTGAACGCCAGCATCATCAGCAGCAGCGGCACCAGCATGCTCGGCGGCATCGACGCCTTGCCGAACTTGAGCACCGTGTGTCCCTGGTGCAGCGAATTCCACCAGTCCACCGAGTAATGAATGATGGGCAGGTTGATAACGCCGACGAGCGCCAGCACGGCGCTGGCGCGATCGGCGCGCGCCGTATCATCGATCGCGCCGCGCAGGCCCATATAGCCCAGGTACAGGAACAGCAGTACCAGCTCGGAAGTCAGGCGCGGATCCCATTCCCAGTAGGTGCCCCACATCGGTCGTCCCCACAGGCTCCCGGTGGCGAGTGCCACGAAGGTGAACCAGGCGCCGACGGCGGCGCAGCTGGCGGCGACGGCGTGCGCGACGTTCATGCGCCAGATGAGCCCCACCCCGGCGGCCACGGCCATGACCGAGTAGGCCATGGTCGACAGAACCGCGGCCGGCACGTGCACGAAGATGATGCGGTAACCCTCCCCCTGCTGGTAATCGGCGGGCGCGAGAGCAAGTCCCCCGACCAGTCCGGCGACCGCGGTGATCGCGGCCAGCCAGGCAAACCATGGGATCATTTTCCCCGCCACCCGGTAGAAATATGGCGGCGATCCGAATCGATGAAACCAGGTCCAGTTCATTCCTACTCCAGGCCCATTACTCCAGGCTGATCCGTACAGCGGCCGCGACCGCCAGTGGCGCCAGCGTGGCGCTCAGCACGGCGATCGCCCCCAGCAAGTACATCGGCGCCGCCATCGGCTCGAGCACGATCGCCAGAGCCGTGGCGCGCGCCCCGAAAATCAGCACCGGTACTGCCAGCGGCAGCACCAGCAGCGCGAGCAGCACTCCTCCCCGGCGCAGGCCCAGGGTGAGCCCGGCGCCCACGGCACCGATCAGGCTCAGCGCGACGCTCCCCAGCAGGAGCGCGGCCAGTATCCCCGGAATCGCCCGGTACGGCGCTCCCAGTGCAGTGGCCACCAGCGGCGCCGCCAGCACCAGCGGCAGGCCCGTCAGCATCCAGTGCACGCAGGTCTTGGCCAGCAGCAGCCAGGACAGCGGCAATCCGGAGACTGCCAGTTGTTCAAGCGATCCGTCCTGACCGTCTTCACGGAACAGCAGTTCCAGCGCCAGGAGCGAGGATAACAACGCGGCGACCCATAAGGCACCCGGCGCGATGTCTCTGAGGCGCGACATTTGTGGGTCGGTCGCCAGCGGAAACAGCGTGGTCACCACCAGGAAAAACACCAGCGGCTGGAGCCACTCGCCCGGCCGCCGCAGCCCCAGGCGCAGGTCGCGCTGCACCAGCAGCCACCCCGCACGCGCGCTCGACACGGCTATTGGAGTGGCGCGGCTCACGTGAGTTCAAGTCCCTGCAGCCGGTCCGGCCTCACGGCCAGCGCCTGGTGCGTGGCGATAATGGCGAGCCCGCCGCGCCCGAGATGCGCGTCCAGGATCTCGTCGAACATATTCTGTCCGCGCGTGTCGAGGTTCGAAGTCGGCTCATCGAGCATCCACAGCGCGCAATCGAGCAGCAGCACCCGCGCCAGCGCCACGCGCCGCTGCTGGCCCGCGGACATCTGCCGCGCCAGGCGCCCGTCGTTATGCGGGAAGCCGACGCGCTTGAGCGCCGTGTCGATGTCGGCCTCGCTGAATGCGCGGCGCAGACCGGCGGAGAACCGCAGGTTCTCTGGCGCCGACAGATCGCCCTTGAGTGCGGTGCCGTGGCTGAGCCACGCGAGTTCGCAGTGAAAGGGGTAGTGATCCTCGCGGGTATCGAGTCCGCGCCAGCTCACGCTGCCCGACTCCAGTGGCAGGAGACCGGCGAGCGCGCGCAGCAGTGTCGACTTGCCGGAACCGTTGACACCCGTGACCTGCAGGCAGCGACCCGCCTCCAGGCCAAAGCTGAGCCCGCGCAGTACGTGCAGATCGCCGCGCCAGAGGTGCAGGTCATGGGCCGAGAGCAGATTCATAAGTGGTGCGGACGGCGGGACTCGAACCCACACTCCCTTTTCAAGGAAGCAGATTTTCCTGCCACTTCGGCTTTCGCCGCCGCCCGCGCCGATCGCGGACGTTCGTGGTCTGGACTATCCCTTCGCCCTGGCCTCCTTGCATCGGCTTTAGGCGCCGCCCGTCTAGTCTCTACACCTTCCCCTTGCGGGGCTTGGCTCGGGATTGGCTTGGGTCGAAACCGGTAGCGTTCCCCGAGTTTGGGCGGTTCTGCACCGCGGGTTTCCCTGCGGGCACTCCTGTCAAAGTCTGCTGCGTATACCAGTTTCGCCACGTCCGCAAAAAGTGCTGGAGGCTAGGGTCGGAATCGAACCGGCGTACACGGCTTTGCAGGCCGCTGCATGACCACTCTGCCACCTAGCCCTTAAAGAGTGATTGGAGCGGGAAACGAGACTCGAACTCGCGACCTCAACCTTGGCAAGGTTGCGCTCTACCAACTGAGCTATTCCCGCACCTTCAGGAAGGCCGGAATTGTAGGGCGTGGCACGCCTAAGTCAAGGAAAGGCTTGCAATTGCGCGCCGCTCAGAAACTCTTGCGTGCCGTGAGGCCAAGGGTCCGCGGCTGGTTCGGGTAGCCCGAGTAACTGCCCGACTGCGCGACCGAGGGGAACGCGCTGATCAGGTAATTATCGTCCGTGAGGTTGCGCACCCAGACCAGTACGTCCCATCCGTCCCGGGACACGCTAGCGCTCGCGTTCACGGTGCTGACTTTGCGCGAAGCGACGCTGGCGGGGACGTTCTCGACCACGGGCACCTCACCCTGGTAGTCGTAGTCCGCGCGCGCGAATCCGCTGTAGTGCCCGAGCGTCCATTTGTAGGACGCCCCCAGCACAAAACTGGTCGTCGCGATGCCCGGCGGCCGGGTGCCGCTCAGGTCCGTCGGCCCGCTCACTCCCGAGGCACCCGCGAACGAGTCGTACTTCGGGTCCAGGAAGGTGCCTGCGCACGTGAACTCCCAGCGTGAGCTCGCGGCGTACAGCGCATCGATCTCGATGCCCTTGGCCGATTGCTTGCCGGCGTTGGCGAGCGAAAAACCCGTGCCCGTGAAGATGTTCGACTGGAAGGCCTTGATCTCCTGGTCGAAGATCGCGATGTCCACCGAGGCCGTAGGCCAGTGACCCTTGAGCCCGATCTCGTACACCGTTGATTCCTCGGGCCCCGCAAAACGCGTGCCGTACCGGCCGTAATAGGGATTCGCGAAACCACCGAGCGGCGAGCGGTCACCCGTCGCCGGTGCGAACGGTCGCGTGTCGCGCGACAGGTTCCAGGAAGTGGCCTTGAATCCGGTCGACACGCCGGCGTAGCCCTTGAGCCGGTCGCTGAACTCGTATGCCACCCGGACGGTGTAGGTCGTCTTGCTGTCGTTCGAGGGCGCATTCGAGAACGGCACCACCGGATACAGGAATTGCAGCGGGTAAAGCCCTAACGCCGAGTTGCAACTTCCTGGGGGCGCGCCCGGAGGACATGGCGTTACGCTGCGGGCGTCCGCGAGGCCGGCCGCCACGGGGTTAGCAGCCAGATTGGCCGGCGTGGGCGGTAGCCCTCCAGTAAACGCCCCGAAGAGTTGGGCAAAACCGATATTCACGAGGTTGAGGGACGAGAACACGTCGGTGTTGCTCTGCGCGATCGACACGGTCTTGTCGTTCTTCGTGTAGGCCAGGCCCGTCGTCACGGTCAGACGGTCGCTTGCCTTCCAATCTATCGTGCCAAACAGCGTGGTGGACTTGCTGTCCTGGCGCGTATTGACCGTGCTGCCCGTGCCTGCCCTGAAGAACGTACCAGCCGGTGCACCTATCCCGGCTTCCAGGACGCTGAGAGGGTTGTAGACCGAGGGCGGGACCCCGATTATTGAAGCTACCAGACCGGTCGCGTACGGCCGGAACCCGCTTCCCCAGGCGATCGTGTTGTCGTAGCGGACCTTTTCGTTGAAGTAGTAGCCGCCCAGCAGGCCCGTCACCGGGCCGTTGTTGTCAAAGGCGAGGCGCAGTTCCTGCGTCAAGGTCTCGAGGCGTTGCTCGTTAAGGTTGGTCGGCACGAGGTCAGCGCTGGTGAAATCGGTGTCGTAGTCGAAGGTCGCTTTCTGGTTGCGATCGGCGGTGATTGAGGTCAGCGCCCAGTTGCCGCGCTTCCAGTCGATGTGCAGCGAGACGCCGTCGTTGTCGACGACGTTTTTCGGATCCTTGTTGAAGTACGCGCGCCGGTCGAACGGATCGCCGGTGTAGATCTGGCCGCCGACCAGGCCGATCAGGGCGCCGGTGGGCCCATTTTTCAGGTTCACGACGCCGCAGCACACTTCGTCAATACGGCCGGTGTCGGCGATCAAGCGGAACGAGAGGTTTTCGGAGGCGTTGAAGAGCAGTTGGCCCCGCGCGTCCCAGCGGTTGCGATCGTTAATGTCGTGTCCGTTGGCCAGGTTCTTGAAGTAACCGTCGCGCTTGTTCCAGTTGCCCGACAGGCTGAACGCAAGCCGATCGCTGATCGGGGCTGAAATCCGGCCACGGAGCTGCTGTGCGCTGTAGTTGCCGAGGGTCGCTTCCAGCGACCCGGTGGTCGTGAACGAGGGCTTGCGCGTAATCACGCTGACCACACCCGCGGACGCGTTCTGGCCAAACAGCGTGCTCTGCGGGCCGCGCAGTACTTCGATGCGTTCGACATCGACCAGGTCGCCGATCTGGGAGGCCGAGCGGGAGCGGTAAACACCGTCGACGAACACGCCTACCGAGGACTCGATGCCCGGGTTGTTGGCGCCGTTGCCGAAGCCGCGGATGATGAAATTGGTCTGCGTCGAGGTCTGCAGCTGCGAGACACGCAACGAGGGCACGATCGACTGCAGGTCGAGGATGTCGTTGATGTGCGTGGCGGCGATCGTCTCCGCCGAGGTCACGCTGACCGCGATAGGCACGTCAAGCAGTGTCTGCGCGCGCTTTGAGGCCGTGACGACGATCTCTTCGAGCTGGCCCGGTTCCTGGGCTGCTTCCTGGGCCGATGCGGCCACGACGCAAAGCGCTGCAGCGGCGGCGAACGCCGCCCAAGTAATAGTCTTCATTGTCTTACCCCTTTCCCTTATATGAACCGCAAGCCGTGTCCAGCAGTGGCCCGAGACCCTGTCGGCATTGCGAGTCTAGTACGGCTCATACTACCGTGGCTAGGGCCCCGTTCGTCGCCACGCCGGGCGCTCGACACAACTAGAAGTTGCGACTGATTACCGTTACCACGGAAGTCTGGCTGCGCGCTTCCGTGATGGGGCTGGTCGCAGCATCGCCGCGCAATCGCCCGTAGGCGGCCCGGCCGAAGAACGCCCATTTGTCCGAGATCCGCACCACCGCTTGTACAAACGGCCCCGCACTCTGGAGGCCGCCGCTGGCCGTGAACGCGGGCAGGCCCGATGCGACAGACTGTTCCGCGGAGACGCCGAAGAAGTTGCGCGCGTACCGGTTGTCCATAGCCGTAGCAGTCAACCCCATGCTGAGCAGGGCAGCGCGCGAGGCGAATGCGTTGTAGCCGATGTCAGCGTCGAAGAGCATGCCGCGGCCGTTGCTCGGGCCCAGGCGTGAAGTCAGTTTCGTGCTGGCGAAGGCCTTGCCCAATCGGTAGTCCACGCCCACCCGCAATGCGGCGGCCACACTGACATCGCCCAGACCGGCCAGGCGTCGCTCGTCCCTGCCCTTGCGCGACGTGAAATCGATGCCCAGCGCCGCGTTACCGCTCAACCGGTCGGACCACCTGGTCGTCACGCCTACGCCTTTGACGGGATCGGCAAAGAACCAGTCCCGGTACCGGGCTCCGATAGTTGGCACCAGCATCGTTCGCGTCCTGCTGACGCCGAGGAAACGCGGTGCCGCCAACGCCGCCGCACCAGCGTTGTAGGTCCAGTTGCCGGTGGCGTTGGTGACCGGAGCAGTGTCCGTGGGTGCGGATTGAGCTTGTGCGCCGGTCGCGAGCAGTACAAGGGCCAGGGCGGCAGGAAGGGAGATATTCATGACGAGCGAGCAGGTCAGGGGAATTGCCGGGATGTCGGGGTCGAGTCCGGGCCTGGATGGCTGAGCTTGCTGCGAAGCTCACTCAGCACATCCAAGCCAGGCAGACTGGCGCAGCTTCAGCCGCCCAGGTCTTTCTTCGAGGGCATGAGTACCGAATCGATGACGTGGATCACGCC
>JAYTXT010000021.1:0-2548 GCA_043742765.1 Gammaproteobacteria bacterium
CTACTTCAACGCCGCCCATTACGCACACGGCCCTGCAAAGCTGTTACGCTCTCGCCGCCATAGTTGAGGGCGCATCTGCCTGACCTTTTTTCCGAACTCGAATTTATAACGCATTGATGCTATTAATTAAAAGAAAAAGGGGTTCGGAGCGGTCAATTGACCCGTAGCAGGAAACCGACGCGCGCCGTGCGCCATCCGGCCCGGCGGGGTGGCACGCGCCACCAGGTGCGTAAGCCCGGCAAGGGCGAACCGACGGCGGCTGAAGGCATCGTTTCGCCCAACCGCGCCGGCTTCGGTTTCGCGCGCGTCGAGGGCATCGAAGGCGGCGTGTTCCTGCCGCCGCGCGAAATGTCCGGCCTGGTGCAGGGCGATCGCGTGAGCCTGTCGCTGCACAAGGATGCGCAGGATCGCTGGGTCGGCACCGTCAAGAGCGTCATCGAGCGTGGCCTGAGCGCTTACCTGGGCGTAGTCGAGAAGCTGGGCCACGAGCTGCGCGTGCGTGCGGCCGACCGGCGACTGGCGATCGTGTGCACCATTGCGCACACCGGCACACTGGGCGCGCAGCCGGGCGACTGGGTGATCGCCGACATCAAGCGCTATCCGGCCGAAGGCGTGAGCGGCGAGGCCTGGGTGCGCAAGCGCCTCGATCCCGAGCGGCCGGTGGAAATGTCGACCGAGGCGGCCATCGCGCGCTTCGATCTGGGCCAGGAATTCAGTCCGGGTGTGCTGCATGAGGCGAAACGCTTCGGCAGCCACGTCGACCCGGAAGAGGCAGCGAAGCGCGTCGACCTGCGCACCGTGCCGCTGGTCACGATTGACGGCGCCGACGCACGCGATTTCGATGACGCGGTCTACGCGGAGCGTGATGGCGAGGATTTCCGGTTGCTGGTCGCGATTGCCGATGTCAGCCACTACGTGCGGCCCGGAACGATGCTCGATACCGAGGCCCGGGCGCGCGGCACCTCGGTCTATTTCCCGACGCGCGTGCTGCCGATGCTTCCCACGGCGCTGTCCAACCATCTGTGCTCGCTCGAACCGCACGTCGACCGGCTGTGCATGGTGGCGGACATGCGGGTCACGGCGCGCGGGGCGCTCAAGGGCTGGCGGGTGTATCCGGCGGTCATGCGTTCGGCGGCGCGGCTCACCTACGACTCGGCCTTTGCGCTGCTGTTCACGCGCGATCCGGCTGCGCGCGCGGCAATGGGGCCACTGGTCGACAGGCTCGAGCCGTTGGTCGAAGTCTACCGCGCGCTGCTCAAGGCGCGCGCCCGTCGCGGCGCGCTCGACTTCGACGCGCCCGAGGCGAAGTTCGTCTTCAGCAAAGAAGAGCAGGTGCGGGCAATCGAATTCAAGTCGCGCAACGATGCGCACAAGCTGATAGAAGAATGCATGGTGCTGGCCAACGTCGCGGTGGCCAAGGAGCTGCATCGCCTGCATGTAGCGGGCCTGTATCGCGTGCACCAACCGCCCGAGCAGCGCAAGCTCGACAACCTGAAGGCCACGCTCAAGGTACTGGGCATCGAGTTGCAGATGCCGGAGGAAATCCGCACCCGCGATCTGGCCAGCATCGCCCCGCACGTGCGCGATGTCGAGCTGCGGCCCTTCGTCGAAACGCTGGTGGTGCGCTCGCTTTCGCAGGCGGTCTACCAGCCCGAGAACATCGGACATTTCGGCCTGGCGCTGCCGGACTACGCGCATTTCACCTCGCCCATCCGCCGTTATCCGGACCTGTTGGTGCATCGTGCCTTGCGCGCGGGCCTCGGACTGGCGCCGCGCGAGTCGAGCGCCGACAAAGCCGCGCTCGAGCCGATTGGGGCCGACCTGTCGCGGCTCGAAAAACGCGCGGACGAGGCGGATCGCTACGTCAAGGCCTTCCTCAAGTGTGTGTATCTGCGCGACCGGGTCGGCCAGACTTTCGAGGGACTGATCACGACGATAGTGGAATTTGGCTGCTTCGTGCAGCTGCTCGGCATCGGGGTCGATGGTCTCCTGCATCTCACGGCGCTGAGCGACGACGACTACGCAATGACGCGCGATGGCGGCCAGTGGCAGGGTCGGCGCACGGGCCGCAGGTTCGGCCCCGGCATGCGGGTGCGCGTCTGCGTGACGGCGGTGAACCCGGTCGAAGGCATGGTCGACCTGGAGCTGGCGATATCATGAGTGTGTACAGGCCCTAGTGGCGAGCGAGCGGATCTATGGCCTGCACACGGTGAGAGCGTTGCTGGCGCGCTCGCCCGGGCGCGTGCTGCGCGTTTACCTGCAGCAGGGGCGCGCCGACCAGCGGGCTACCGAGATCGAAGCGCTGGCCCGCGCGGCCAGGCGGCCTGTCGAGCGCGTGGACGCGGGGCGCTTGCGCGGCTGGGTCGGTGCAGCGGCGCACCAGGGAGTGGTCGCCGAAGTCGAGCCGCTCCCGCCCATGAGCGAAGACGAGTTCTACGCGCAGCTGGGAACCGCGCGCGATCCGCTGCTGCTGGCGCTCGATGGCGTGCAGGACCCGCACAACCTGGGCGCCTGCCTGCGCTCCGCGGACGCCTGCGGCGTGCTGGCG
>JAYTXT010000022.1:0-19086 GCA_043742765.1 Gammaproteobacteria bacterium
GCGGCCTTGTGGTCGACGCCTTCAAGGCCACCGGCGTCTCGCTGCGGCGCGACATCATGGCCTTCGAGGACGCCGGCGCGCGCAAATCGATGATCTTCACGGATCTTGGCGTGGTGACAACCTCGCCGCGCACCGGACCGGCGCTCACGCGCACCATGCTCACCGAGCTCGCCGCCGGCAAACCTGACGTTATCGTTTTCGAACTGGGCGACGGGCTGCTGGGCACCTACGGCGTCGACGCCATCCTCAACAGCGAGGACATCCGCCGCGCGATCACGGGCCTGGTGCTTTCGGCCAACGACCCGGTGGCCGCCTGGGGCGGCGTAAAGCTGCTGCGCGAGCGCTTCCAGGTCGAGCCCTGCATGGTTACCGGGCCATCGACCGACAACCAGGTCGGTGTCGACATCATCGAGCAGCAGATCAAGGTTCCGGCCGTCAACGCCATCAGCAATCCGGCGGCGCTCGGCGACGCGCTCATCGCCGCCGTGGGTCTCGGCGCTCTAGCCGCGCCCGCGCGCGCCGCCGAATAGAGCGTGGGCCGCGTCCCCACCATCGTGCTCGGTGGCACCGGTTACGTGGCCGGTGAACTGCTGCGGCTGATCGCCGCGCACCCGCAGCTGCAGCTAGCGGGCGTCATGTCGGACGGGAGCCCCGGGGAGCCGGTCGCTACGGCCTTTCCGCACCTCGCGGCCGTGTACCCCGACGAAAAATTCAGCTCGCAAACGCAGCTCGAAACCCTGCTGCGGCGCGAGCGCGCGCCGGCGATACTCGCTGCCGCCCCGCACGGCGTTTCCGCCGCACTGATCGACCGGCTGCTCACGGTTGCAGAACAGTCGGGCAACGCGCCGCGCGTGGTCGACATCTCGGCGGACTTCCGCTACGCGAGCGCGGCCGCTTATGAAGCGGTCTACCAGCATGCGCATGGAGCGCCCGCGCGGATCGCGCAATTCACCTGCGCGGTGCCCGAGCATTTGCGCGAGATCCGCACCCCGCACGCCGCGCACCCGGGGTGCTTCGCCACCACCATCCTGCTCGCCGCGGTGCCGCTGCTGGCGCTCGAGCTGATTGAGCCGCAACTATTCGTGTCCGCGGTCACCGGCAGTACCGGCTCGGGGCGCAAGCCCACGGACGGCACCCATCACCCAGTACGCCACAGTGACCTCCACGCCTACAACGCACTCGCGCACCGTCACACGCCCGAGATCGAGGCTTGCGCGCGCTCTGCGTCCGGCGTGGCCGCGCAGTTCGCGTTCGTGCCGCACTCCGGGCCGTACGCGCGCGGCATCCACGCCACGGTGCAGGCGGTGCTGAAGCATCCGCTCGACAGCGAGCAGCTGCTGGCGCGCCTGCGCGATTTCTACGCGGCGTCGCCGTTCGTGCAGGTGGGCGCGAGCCCGCCGCGCCTGAAGGACGTCATCGCCAGCAACTACGCGCGGCTCGGCGCGGTCAGCGACGGCCGCACAGTTGCGGTGATGAGCGTGGCCGACAATCTGAACAAGGGCGCGGCCGGTGGCGCGCTGCAATGGATGAACCGCCTGCAGGGCTTCCCGGAAAGCACCGGGCTCACGGCGAGCGCGGCTGGCTGGACATGAAGCGGTTTATCGACCTGGCCGATTTCACACGCAGCGAGGTTCAGGATCTGCTCGCGCTGGCGCAGCGGCTCGAACTGCACCCCGAGCCGCGGGCGTTGGCCGGCAAGGTGCTCGGGCTCGTGTTCATGAATCCCTCGCTCCGTACGCTGGCCTCCTTCCAGTCCGGCATGGCGCGGCTCGGCGGCTCCTCGTTCGTGATCACTCCCGGCCAGAGCACCTGGCAGCTGGAAACACGCGACGGCGCCGTCATGACTGGCGCCGCCGCCGAGCACATCCGTGAAGGACTCCCGGTGCTCGCCTCCTATTGCGACGCCCTGGGCATCCGGGCCTTCGCCGCTGGCGAGGACCTGGCTGCCGACCTCGCCGATACCCGCTTCAACGCCATGGCGGCCCTGGTCGACCGGCCGCTCATCAACCTGGAGTCCGCGATCAACCATCCCTGCCAGGCGCTCGCCGACTGGAAGACGCTCGATGAGCTGGCGGATGCGGGGCGCGGGAAATTCGTGCTCAGCTGGGTGTCGCACCCCAAGGCGCTGCCGCTGGCGGTGCCCGCGGCCACCGTGCACATGGCGGCGATGCGCGGCATGGAGGTCGTAGTGCTACGGCCCGACGGATTCGCACTGCCCGCGCCGGTCATGGAGCGCGCGCGCGCGGCCGCCGCCGCGAGCGGCGGCAGCGTCACGGAAACCACCGAGCGCGCGGCCGCGCTCGCGGGTGCGCAGGTCGTGTACGCAAAGGAATGGGGCTGCACCAGTCATTACGGCGACGAAGCCGCGGACCGGGAGCTGCGCCGGCCTCTCAAGGGCTGGTGCCTGCGCAATGACTGGTTCACCCATGCCGCCGATGATTGCCGGGTCATGCACTGCCTGCCGGTGCGGCGCAACAGCGCCATCGCCGATGAAGTGCTCGACGGGCCGCGCAGCCTGGTGCTGCGCCAGGCCTATAACCGGATGCCGGCGCAGATGGCCGTGCTCCACTGCCTGCTCAAGTCCTGACGCTTTCCCCTGATCGCTACCCGCGGGAGCTCTTTGCACCCATGAAACTACACCGCGCCGACCAGGTCGCCACCATCCGTGCGCTGCGCGCCGCCGCCCCGTACATCCGCATGTACAAGGGCAAGATTTTTGTCGTCAAGGCCGGCGGCGCCGTGTTCGGCGATCCGGAAATGACGCGCGCGCTGATCGAGCAGATCGCGATCCTGCATTATCTGGGCGTCCGCGTGGTGATGGTGCACGGTGGCGGCCCGCAACTCACCGCAGTCGCCGCGGCCATGGGTGTGCCGACGCGCATGGTGCAGGGCCGGCGCATCACCGACGAGAATGCGATCGACGCCACCTCGATGGTGCTCAATGGCCTGATCAACACGCGGATCCTGGCGATCTGCCGCGATCTCGAGATCGATGCGGTCGGCCTCTCTGGCGTCGACGCCGGGCTGGTGCAGGCGCACCGCCGCCCGCCGGTGAAACTGCGGCCGACCGACACCGAAACCGTGGACTTCGGTTTCGTCGGCGATATCGACCGCATCGACACCAACGTAATCCGCAAGCATCTCGACAACGGGCTGATGCCGGTGATCAGCCCGCTCTCGGCCGATGCGCGCGGTCAGCTGCTGAACATCAACGCCGATACGGTCGCCGCCGCTATCGGCGCCGCGCTCCAGGCCGAGAAACTGATCGTGTGCACGGGCGCGCCCGGCATACTCGACGACCTCGCTGATCCCGGTTCGGTAGTTTCCTATACCGACCTGGCCGGCCTCGAGCGCCTGCGCGCTGCGGGCAAGATCAACGACGGCATGCTGCCCAAGGTCGAGGCGATCGAAGCTGCAATCCGCGGCGGCGTGCGCCGCGTGCACGTGATCGGCTACCGTTCACCGGACAGCATCCTCGCCGAGGTGTTCACCAACGAGGGCACAGGCACGCTCATCGTGGCCGACATCAACGCGCTGAGCAGTGCCGAACAACACAGCGCAGGCAGCTAGTCTCCGGTCATTTAGACCGGGGCATGCCATTGTGGGTCCACGCCTGCCATGCCCACCGCAACCAGCGGGTCAGCGCAAAGGCGATCCACAGCGCCCAGGCAAACATGAGCGCTTTGTAGCACCACAGCGGGACGGAATAGACCGCGACTTCCGGCAGCGCGCCATGCGCCTGATCGTGAAACCAGGCAAAGGTATTGCCAGCGGAACCGGTGCCAGCCACACCCATGTCGGGTGCCGACAGAAAGCCGAAGCGTATCCCTGAGAACAGCAGGCTCCCGATCGCGACCACTGTGAGCAGCGCCAGTCCGATCTGCGCAAGCCTCGCTATCCTGGTTGCGACGCCGGCAATCTGCCACTGCGCGCGCCAACGCATCGCAAAGAACCAGGCCGTCATCAGCGCGAACACCAGCCAGGATTGCGTCGACAACCCGAAGCCCAGCAACAGCCACTCGTGTGTACGCAGCGGTGTGCGCGGGATACGTCCCAGCAGGAACGCGGTGAGCACGAACACCAGCAACTCACTCCAGTAACGCACCACGGGACCGGCCAACGCCGACGTCGCCATCAGCGCCCACCGTTCCTGCGGCAACATGATCGTGGTGCTGATGTTGCTGGCAATCGAGTGCAGGTCGACCGCACTGACGCCCGATCGAATCCCGGCGCCGCGCGCGCGCTGCCAATCGATTCGCACGGAATGCGCGCCGGGCAACAGGCTAACCGACAGTTCACCGTTTTCCGGGCGCAGCTGCACGGGCTGATTGTCGATGCGTACTGCCTGCACGCGCGCGTCGCCGGGCAGACTGAGCGTGTGCCGGCCGCCCTGGGTACTGCGATACCGCAGCTCGAGCTGTTCATCGACCGTGCGGGCACCGAAAGTGACCTGGCGCCTCACCGCGTCGATGGCCAGCGTCGTGCCAGCCGCGGGCACCGGCCGCGCGATGGTGAGATGTAATTTCTCGCCAGGCCGCGGCCGGTACTGGAACACCCAGCTGTCCGTCGCCACGGCCTCGGGCAGGACCGCAGGAAATCCCGCGAACGTCACGCTCCATTGTGGACTGACGCTGAAATTCCACACTTCGCTCCGGGCGGCGTCGGCCGGAAGGATAAGCTCAAGCGCCTGGACTTTCTCGAGCCCCGCAGTCCAGCTCGTCGCCGGCGACCCTGCCGCAATGCCCGCAACGACCTGCGCAGTCGGCCCGTTGCCGCGCACCTGGATTCCCGGAGTGAGCACGGATTCACCCGCCAGGAGCGGCACGACCGTGGTGAACGCCGCGCCTTCGGGTGCCAGTCTCTCCACGGTAGTGGCAACGCTCCAGTCGATGCCGATCTGCACGTTGCGCGTCACACGCACGAAGGCCGGAAATTGCGCGCCTTCGAGACTGTGCGCGCCATGGGCGCTGGCGATTCGCCGCCGCGCCAATTCCAGGGTGCCGGCGAGCAGGCGCCCGTGGTGCACGCCGGCCGCGTCCCAGCCGCTGGCGCTCACGGCAATGCTGCGGGGCGTTTGCGGAAAAGCGAGTGACACGCTGTCGACATCGCCCAGGCGCGCCACGATGTGCAGCTGATGCGCGCCTTCTCGCAGTGGCACCCACAGCGAGCCATCGTTCTCGCGGGCCACTGTCAGGCCCGACGCGCCATCCACGGTCAGGCTGTCGATGCGCCAGCGATCGCCCGCGTCCGGTATTGGCACGGCCACGCTGGCCAGTGCCGATACCTGCAGTGTGACTTCCAGCCGGGTGCCATCAACCACCACGCGCGCCGCGTTGGTTTCGCTGCAGGTCGGCAGGCATTGCGGCGGCTCGAGCAGCCGGGTGCGCAGATCCTTCAGCAAATCGGTAGCGGGCGTCGCGGCGGCATTCGCGTCTGGCGCCAGAGCGCAACCACAGGCGAACAGGAGCAACACCGCGGCGGTTTTCGCCACCGGGCCAGGGAGCCTGGGGAGTCGCGAACTGAAACCAAAGCTCACTTGCAGCAACCAGGCGAACCACAGCCCTGTCAAAGCGACACCGAACACCCGCCACAAGCCGAGCAGCACTGGGCCGATGAACACGAAACGCACGCTGTCGCGACTCTCCACCGGGCCGGTCCAGAAATATTCATAGCTGTTGTATTGCCAGGAGGGCACGCCCGGCCCGGCCTGCAGCACGGTGCCGGGCGCATAGCGCGCGACGGTCTGCGCCGCATTGAGGCCGGCGCTGCCGGGAGCGCGTGATGCCGTAACCACTGCCTCGGAGAGACTGGAAAGCGCGGCATACCGCGGGCTCTCGGCGGAAGCGGGCGGCGGCGCAACAGTCGGCAGGCCCCGCAACATGCTATGTGAATCCATGGCCGCGTCCGTCTGCGCGCCCCGCTCCGCCAGCACAGCCCATTCATAACCGGCGGTTTCCAATTGCGGATGGATCACCAGCCGCAGCTGTCCCCACAACAAGGGCAACAATGCGACACCCAGCAGCCCAAAGCTGAGCGCCCGATAGCGGCGCGCCCAACCGACCCAGCGCGCAGGCAGTTCGCTGCGTGCCACGGCCACCGCAACCAGGAGATTGGTCCACAGCCAGATGCAATCCGGTTGTTCCTGGTACAGCAGCAGCAACGCCAGCGCCGCGCAGACCGCAGCCGTCAGGCCGGCGACCCGATGAGTGAACACCACGACGATCAGCACGCCAAACAGGCTCCACAGAGTCCAGCGCGCCCACCAGGTTCCCGGTGCCTCGTCCGAGCCTGGCGCCGCCAGCAACCGGTGGCCCGGCGGCAGGTGCAGAACGCCGTGCACACCTTCAAAGCGCGTACTCCAGCCGCTCGCGGGCATGTTCCCATGCACGGTTGCGATGCGGCTCGTCGCCGTGAGCTGCAACTGCGGTGCGCGCAGCTCCACCCCGGCCACGCCGTTCAGCTCACTGATCAGCAGGTCGGTACTGCCGCTGCGCGCGCTCTCGAGATGGAACGGCGCCTGCGACTGCAACCGCCACTCGCTGCGCATCGTGCCGCCGATCGCATCCACCGCCGTCATGCCGGCGTGATCGAAATCCAGCCACAGCTGACGATCGAGCGTCAGGCGGTTTTCATCGGTCGTCACCAGGCCCCGGCTGCGCTCGCCCACGTGCAGCACAGCGCCCTCCGGCATCCGGAAGGCCGGGAACCCCTTCCAGTCTTCGGGCACATTGGCCTGCGAGGGATCGATGCTCTCTACGCCTTCAGCCGTAGCGACTCGCAGCCGATCGACGCCGGAGAAACTCCAGATCTCATCCCTCGCCCAGGTGCCCGTGACCGGAGGACGCGACAGCGCCGCCGCCACGCCGGCCCCGCGCGCCGTGAGAGTCAGCGTAAAGCTGCCGGGCCGCACCTGCACACGCAGCGAACCGTCGGCGTCGATGCGGGCCGGCAGATCACTGGCGAGGGTCATGGGCGTAAAGCCGTCGGGCAGCGGGCGCGAGAGCCGCACCTCACGTCCTTCGCCGGCGATCTCGAGTCGCAGCTGCGTGGTCAGGCGCACCGGGATCTGGTCCTCGAGCAGGCGATACACCCGCACTTCCAGGGCATTGGCTGCCGCGGCGATCGTCTGCTCCCCCAGCGACAATACGTTCTCGGCCACCGCGGGCTGGGCGATCGGCCTGCCATCGACGCTCAGCACGATCAGTCCGGTCTGCGGCGCCACGGCCAGTTGTGCGGGCCGTTGCGACCAGGTGAAAGATCCACTCAGGAGATAGTTGCCCGTGGCCAGACGCAGCTGCGGATGGTCGGCACGCATGACCACCGGAACGGCGCTGCCGTTGGCGCGGACCTCGGTGGGCCAGTTTTCGCTGCTGCCCGGCAGCACCAGCCAGCTTTCGGCATAGAGCTCCCAGCGCTGCGTGAACGTGCCGCCATGTTCATTGACGGCCAGGACCAGCGTTTGTGGCCAGGCGCAGCGGAAGGCGCGCGTATCATCCGCGGCGGACTGAGCGTCACTGGCATCGGCCTGCGCCTGGTTCGCTATCGGCTGTGCCAGGAACGGACAACGCTGCTGTTCGGCTCCGTGCAGCGCCCAGCCACGCCAGGCCTCCAGATCAGGTGGCACGGATACCGGCGCTGCCGAAACAAATCCCGAGTAGAGCAAAGCCGCGACGACCATGGTGCGCATAGGTGCCCCCTGCAGTTGTCGGCTTAGTCTAGCGCCAAGCCAATCGATCCGGTCGGCGGACACTGTAGACTACCCTCAATCAAGCGTTCCCCGAGCTCATGAAATCCGGCACCGGACCGCAACCCCCAACTGCCAAGACACCGACCGAGCGGCTGAACACCCGGGCGGCTGGCGTCATCGGCCTCGCGGTGATGTGCAGCCGCGTGCTGGGCCTGATCCGCGAGCAGATCTGCGCCGCGCTGTTCGGCGGCGGTGGCGCCATGGACGCCTTCACCGCGGCATTCCGCATCCCCAACCTGCTGCGCGATCTGTTCGCAGAGGGCGCGCTGTCGACGGCCTTTGTCACCACCTTCAGCAAGACCGCCGCAAGCAGCAGCGACGCGGCGGCGTGGGCGCTGGCCAACAAGGTTGCGACCCTGGCCGCGGTGGTGCTGGGCGCGCTGTGCGTGCTCGGCATCGTCTTTTCGCCGCAGCTGGTGGCGACGCTGGCGCCCGGGTTCGATCCGGCCAAGGCGGCGCTGACGGTGACGCTCACCCGCGTCATGTTCCCATTCATCCTGCTGGTCTCGCTCGCCGCGCTCGTCATGGGGATGCTCAACGCCAAGAACGTGTTCGGGATGCCGGCGATGGCTTCAAGTTTTTTCAACGTCGGCTCGATCCTCGGTGGCGTGGTGCTGGGCTATTGGCTCGACCCGCATTTCGGGCCGCTGGCCTTGACCGGGCTGGCCATCGGGACGTTGTTCGGTGGCGCCCTGCAGCTGGGCGTGCAACTGCCACACCTGCATCGGCTCGGGTTTCGCTACCGCCCGGATTTCAACTGGCGCGATCCAGGTGTGAGTGCCGTTCTGGGCCTGATGGGGCCATCGGTTATCGCGGCCAGCACCACACAGTTCAACGTGCTGATCAACTCGATCTTCGCCTCGCACCTGGGCGACGGACCTATTTTCTGGCTGGCCATCGCCTTCCGGCTGATGCAGCTGCCACTGGGGTTGTTCGGCGTCGCGCTCGGCACTGTCACCCTGCCGCTGCTGTCACGCCTGGCGGTGAGCGGCAACCTGAGCGCCTTGCGCGGCGAACTCTCGCGCGGCATGCGGCTCGCGTTCCTGCTGACCATCCCCTGCACGGTCGGCCTGATGATGCTTGCCGAGCCGATCGTTTCGGTGTTGTACGAGCACGGCCGCTTCGATGCCTTCCAGGCCGGCGAGGCGGCCGGCGCGCTACGTTTCTACGCGATCGGCCTGGCCGGCTACGCGGCACTCAAGGTGCTGGTCAATGCCTTCTACGCGCTCGACCAGCGGCGCACGCCGATGTACACCAGCTTCTTCGCCGTGGCGCTCAACCTGCTGCTCAACTGGGTCTTCACGCGCGAGCTGGGCTGGGGACACCGAGGCCTGGCTTTCTCGACCGGGTGCGTGGCGACCTGCAATTTCCTGCTGCTGTACTGGTTGATGCACCGGCATCTCAAGCGCCTCGAAACCCGGCGCATGTCCACATTGCTGGTCAAGGTGGCCGCCGCCTCCGCGGTGCTGGCGCTGATCTGCTGGAGCTCTCAGCATTGGCTGCTGGACGATTGGGCGGGGCTCCGTTTTGCCGCCCGGTTGGGCTTGCTGCTGCTCACGATTACGGCCGGGGTGCTGGCGTTCCTGGGTTGTGGCGCGGCGCTGAGAATCGAAGAGTTGCAGGAGCTGACGCAGGCATTGCGGCGTCGCGTGCGTCGTAATCACTAACAGGGACGAGGCGGAATATGGGCTGTTTTTGTTACAATAACGGCAATTCTGATGTGAATATACCGCTTATGAATCAAAATGCGCCTGACTGGCGATGCCGATACCCCGGCGGTTCTGCAGGCGGGGCCCCGCCCCCCGGACTATCATTCACCGCTATCACTTGCCTCGGAGCCGCATGAGCAGACTGTGGGACAAAGGCGCGCCGCTCGACGCTCGGGTGCTGCGCTTTACCGCCGGCGACGACCATCTGCTCGACGAGCGCCTGGTGGCCGCCGACGTGCGCGCCTCGATTGCCCACGCGCAAATGCTGCACGCCCAGGGACTCCTCAGCGCGGCTGACGCGACCGCGATTCGCGACGGCCTGGCCGCTATCGGCGCCGAGCACGAACGCGGCGCATGGCGGGTCGAACTCGAAGACGAGGACGGCCAGACCGCGCTGGAAAAACGGCTGACCGCGCGCATCGGCGCGGCTGGTGGGCGCATCCACCTCGGCCGCTCGCGCAATGATCAGGTACTGGCCGCGCTGCGCCTGTATATGCGCGAGGCGCTGCAGGCCCTCGCCGCCGGCGCCGAAGCCGTTGCCGCCGCGCTCGAGCGCCTCGGCCAGCGCCAGGGCGCGATCGCGTTGCCCGGCTATACCCACATGCAGCAGGCCATGCCCAGCACGGTCGCGTTGTGGGCCGGCGGTTTTGCCGCCGAGTTGCGCGACGACGCGGATGGCTTGCGCGCCGTGGGGCGCCGCGCGGGCCGCAATCCGCTGGGTTCGGCCGCGGGCTACGGTACGCCCGGCCTCCCACTCGATCGGGCCGCCACGACGCGTGCGTTGGGGTTCGACGCGACGCACGAGCCGGTCACGGCCGTGCAGCTCTCGCGCGGCAAGGCCGAAGCGCAACTGCTGTTCGAAACCACGCTGCTGATGCAGGACCTGGGGCGCCTCGCCGCCGACCTGCTGCTGTTTTATACACAGGAATTCGCCTTCGTCGATCTGCCGGAGGCCTTTACCACCGGCTCGTCGATCATGCCGCAAAAGCGCAACGCCGATGTTTTCGAACTGCTGCGCGGCCGTGGCGCCAGCGCGCTGGCCTGCCTCGCCGAGGCGCTGGTGTTGTGCGCCAAGCTCCCTTCCGGGTATCAGCGCGACCTGCAGCTGCTCAAGGCGCCGCTGTTCCGCGGCATCGATCTCGCTGGGCAAAGCCTGGATATCATGGTGCCGGCGCTCGACGCGCTGCAATTCAAGCCGGCCCGCATAAAAATCGATCCGGCGGTGCACGCCGCCGGCGAGGCCTATGCCCTGGTGGTGAAGGAAGGCATCCCGTTCCGCGAAGCCTACCGGCGCATTGCCGCCCGGTTCACACGCACAAGCAAGTGAGCACAACGCCATGAGCGACGCGGCCGACACAAGCATCCAGCGCCCGCTCGACCCCGGGCTCGTGAGTTACGTACAGGTCATCTACGGCTTGCACGCCTTCGCCGTGCTGACCGGGATCTTCACCAGCTCAACCATCGCGGGGCGGTTCCTGTTCGGCCTGCCCTCGATCGTCGCGGTGATCATGAATTACGCGCGGCGCGCCGCGGCACGCGGTACCTGGCTCGAGACGCATTTTGAGTGGCAGATCCACACCTTCTGGTACGCGCTGTTATGGATCGGCGTGACGCTCCTGATCAGCGCACCCTTGACGCTGATCGTGATCGGCATCTTCATCGCCTATGCGGGTATCGGCATCGTCGGCCTGTGGGTGGCCTATCGCGTGGCACGCGGCGGGCTGGCGCTGCGCAAGCGACACCCCATGCCGCGGCATACGCCACCGGCTGCGGTGGCCGGCACATGAGTGCCTTGCGGCAAACGCGGCTGCCGGTCGCCTCCCTGGTGGCGTGCGCACTGCTGGGTCTGGGCGGTTGCGGCCAGAACGGCGCCTTATACCTGCCCGATCCCGTGCCGCAGGCGGTGCCGGCAGCGCCCGCCGCAGCGGCGCCCGCCACAGTAGCGCCCACTGCAGTAGCGCCCACAGCAGAAGAACCTACACGCGGCAAGGCGCCGCGCCTGCCGGATCCTGCTAAGAGCCAGTAGCGGCTGGAGCGGCTGCCGCGCCGGGCATCGGCACACCGATGAGCCCCGCCGCCGGGTTGCGCAACAAGGCACTCAGTCCTTGGTCGCCGCGCAGCGCCAGCAGTGATGCGAACTCACTGCGCGGAAAGACCGCCGGGAGCCCCTGCCCACCGCCGTACTGGGCCGCGACGATACTGCGTGGATTGCGCCGCCAGGCGTCCACCAGGCGCTGCAGATCGGCGCTGCTGACGCCGGATTGATTCGCTGGCCACAACAGCGCGCCACCGCAACTGCCGGGCAGGCTCAGGAGTCCCGCGCGGATTGCTGCGGCCAGGCCCTCACGCCATTCACGATTGATGACCACCGACGCCGGCAAGCGGCCTAGCGCGGGCGCCAGCTCAGCGGCTTGCGCGCCAAGTACCGCGGTGACCGCGTGGCCCGCTACCGCTGTCGCGCGACTCAATGCCAGCTGCAGCAGCGCCCCGCCCGGCGCGCGCGCCGGCTGCTCCGGCGCAGCCGAGCGCGCACTGGCGCCAGGTGCCAGCACGATGATCTGCAGTTCCACGGCGTTCATAGCCTGCGCCTCGCCCGCTGTCGCGCCACGCGCGATCATGCTCACTATACTGCGCGGCCAGAGGACGCCCAATGTCTCCAAAACCAGACCTGATTCTCGTCGACGGTTCCTCGTACCTGTACCGGGCGTTCCACGCGCTGCCGCCGCTCGCCACCTCGCGCGGCGAGCCCACCGGCGCGGTGCACGGCGTGCTCAACATGCTGACGAAACTGCTGCGCGACTATCCGGGCACGCCTCTCGCAGTCGTGTTCGATGCGCCCGGCAAGACTTTTCGTGACGACCTGTACGCGCAATACAAAGCGCACCGACCGCCGATGCCCGATGATTTGCGCGCGCAGATCGAACCGCTCCTGCAGGCCGTGGCCGGCATGGGCCTCCCGCTGCTGTGCATCAGCGGCGTTGAAGCAGACGATGTCATCGGTACGCTGGCGCAGCGCGCCGCCGCGGCGGGCGAGCAGGTGCTGATCTCGACCGGCGACAAGGACATGGCGCAACTGGTCAACGAGCGCATCACGCTGATCAACACCATGAACGATTCGCTCCTCGATCGCGCCGGTGTGAAGGCCAAGTTCGACGTGTTTCCGGAACAGATCATCGACTACCTGGCGCTCGTCGGCGACAGCTCTGACAACATCCCGGGCGTCGACAAGGTGGGCCCGAAGACCGCGGCCAAGTGGCTCAACGCCTACGGCACGCTCGAATCGATCCTGGCGCACGCCGCCGAAATCCCCGGCAAGGTTGGCGAAAACCTGCGCGCCGGCACCGACACCGTCGCGCTCTCGCGCGAGCTCGCGACCATACGGTGCGACGTCGAACTGCCGGTCGAAGAGGCCGCGCTGAGGCCGCGCGCGCCGGATACCGCGGCACTGCGCGAGCTGTACACGCGCCTGGAAATGCGCTCGTTCCTGCGCGCGCTCGACGGCGGCGATGCCGCTCCGGCTGCGCCGGTCGCTCATGCCAGCGGTGCCGCGAATCCGGCTGAAGCGGCCGGCACTGCCACCTTGGCGCCGCCCGGCGCCGACCCGATCGAGCGGCACTACACGCTGATCAACGACTGGACGCAGTTCCTCGGCTGGTGCGAACGGCTGGCGCGCGCGCCGCTGCTTGCCTTCGACACCGAAACCACCGGGCTCGATTACCTGCAGGCACAGATCGTCGGCGTCTCGTTTTGCGTCGAGCCCGGGCACGGCGCCTACGTGCCGTTGGCGCACAACTACGCCGGCGCGCCGGACCAGCTCGACCGCACGCGCGTGCTCGAGGCGCTGCGGCCGCTGCTCGAGGATCCGGCACACGCCAAGGTCGGCGCGCACATGAAATTCGACATGCACGTGCTCGAAAATCACGGCATCACGCTGCGTGGGCAGCGCTACGACACCATGCTCGAATCCTATGTGCTCAACAGCACCGCGACGCGCCACGACATGGATTCGATGGCCGAGCGCTACCTCGGAATCCGCACCATTCATTTCGAAGACGTCGCCGGCAAGGGCGCGAAGCAGATCAGCTTCGACCAGGTGAGCGTCGAGACCGCCGCGGAGTACTCGGCCGAAGATGCCGACATCACCTTGCGCCTGCACCAGAAGCTGTGGCCGCAGCTCGAGGCGATACCGGCGCTGGCAAAGCTGTACACGGAAATCGAGCAGCCGCTGGTGCCGGTGTTGCAGCGGATGGAGCGCGGCGGCGTGCTGATCGACCGCGCGATGCTGAAGCAGCAGAGCTTCGAGCTCGCGGCACGCCTGGTCGAACTCGGCGGCGAGGCGCAGCGCGCGGCCGGACAGGACTTTAACCTCGAGTCGCCGAAGCAGTTGCAGCAGATCCTGTTCGAGAAACTGCAGATCCCGGTACTGCGCAAGACGCCGACCGGGCAGCCCTCCACGGCCGAGGACGTGCTCGAGGAACTCGCCGCCGAGCACGCGCTGCCGCGGATCATCCTCGACTATCGCTTGCTGGCCAAGCTGCGCTCGACCTACACCGAAAAACTGCCGGAGCAGATCGACGCCACCACCGGGCGCGTGCACACCTCGTATCACCAGGCGGTCGCGGCGACCGGGCGCTTGTCCTCGACCGATCCGAACCTGCAGAACATTCCGATCCGCAGCCCCGAGGGGCGCCGCATCCGGCAGGCTTTCATCGCGCCGCCGGGCCAGCTGCTGCTGGCCGCCGACTATTCGCAGATCGAGCTGCGCATCATGGCGCACCTCTCGGGCGATGAGGGCTTGCTGCGCGCCTTCGCCGCCGACCAGGACATCCACCGCGCCACGGCTGCGGAAGTGTTCGGCGTCGCGCCCGAGCGGGTGAGCGCCGATCAGCGTCGCTCCGCGAAGGCGATCAATTTCGGGCTGATCTACGGCATGTCGGCCTTCGGCCTGGCGAAGCAGCTCGGGATCGAGCGCGGCGCCGCCGCGCAATATGTCGAGCTCTACTTCGCGCGCTACCCCGGCGTCCGCCAGTACATGGACAGCACGCGTGCGCGCGCCAAGCGCGACGGCTACGTCGAGACCGTTTACGGACGGCGGCTGTACCTGCCCGAGATCAACTCGCGCCACCGAGCGCTGCAGCAATACGCCGAGCGCAGCGCGATCAATGCGCCCATGCAGGGCACGGCGGCGGACATCATCAAGCGCGCCATGCTGGACGTCGATGCCTGGTGCCAGCGCCCCGAGGTGCCCGCGCGACTGCTGATGCAGGTGCACGACGAATTGGTACTGGAAGTGCAGGCCGATTTCCTCGCCGCGGCCACCGCACAGGTACGCGCACTGATGGTCGGCGCAGCACAACTGCGCGTGCCGCTGCGCGTGGACATCGGCCACGGCCTGAACTGGGACCAGGCGCACTGAACAAGGGCCTTATGCAAGCAAAGCGTCGCCCGGCGCCGACATGCGGGTGCGCGCCGTGGCCTGCCGTAGACTGGCGCCTGTCCGGAGCGGACTGCGCTCTGTCACAGTGACGATAATCCGATGCAGACCAGAACAATCGCAATCAGCGCGGCGCTGGCCTTAGGGCTGGCCGCCGTCCCCGCTTTCAGCGTCGACAAGGGCTTCTACCTGGGCGCCGCGCTCGGGCAGTCCGAGAGCGGCCTGCGCGTCAGCAATTTTAATTTCAAGGATCGCAACCAGGGCTACAAACTGATCGCCGGCATCCGGCCGCTGAGCCTGATCGCGGTGGAACTCAACTACCTCGACCTCGGAACCTCGAGCGTCGGCCCGGCGCAGGCGAAAACCAAGGCGGCGGACGGCTTCGTCATGGTGTTCCTGCCGATCCCCGTGGTTGATGTCTACGGCAAGTTGGGCTACGTCTCGTGGAAAACCGACGCCTCGGCGCCGGGCTTTTCATTGCGCACCACCGGGAGCGACCTGGCCTACGGAGCGGGTGTGCAGCTGCATTTCGGCAGCCTCTCAGCCCGCCTGGAATACGAAGCCTTCAACGCGCAGACCGCCGCGAAGCCCACGCTGCTGACGCTCGGCGCCACTTATACTTTACTTTGAAACCGGCGCACCACGCGGGGAACTAACCCGGGGGAGCCCGCTCGAACTGAAGTGAGTGCGAGTAATGCGCTCCCCGCTTCCCTCCCTAAGCGGGCTGCACTGCCCCGGTGGCTTCCCCCCAGATCTTTAGCCACCGGGGCCTTTTTCTTTCTGGAACCACTGATGCAGCTGGCGCCGCGCGTCTTCGAGCCCGCTGCCATCCACGGCGGAAAAAACCTGCACCGTGGCGCGCCCTGCCAACGCGCGCCGCGCGGCGGTGATCGCCTGAGCCAGCTCGGCGCGTTTGAGCTTGTCGGTCTTGCTGAGCAGCACGTGCACCGGGCAATGCACCGCGGCCGCCCAGGCGATCAGCCCGTCGTCGCCTGCCAGCACGCCGCGGCGGCTGTCGATGATGAGAAACAGGCCGCGGAGCGCGGCACGCTGCGCGAGCGCCGTCGTCATCGGCGCCCAGGTGGCGCGTTCCGCGGCGCTCGCTTCCGCATAGCCGTAACCGGGTAGATCGACGATGCGGCAGCCCGGCGTGAGTTCAAAAAAATTCAGCAGCCGGGTGCGGCCGGGGGTCTTGGCGGTGCGTGCGAGCGCGCGCCGGCCGGTGATGGCGTTGATGGCGCTGGATTTACCGGCGTTCGAGCGTCCGGCGAAGGCCACTTCGGCGCCCAGATCAGGCGGAAAATGCCTGGGATGGGCCGCGCTCAGCAACAGATCGGCGTTGGGGTAGATGCTCACCGCGACGAATGTAGTGTGCGCGGAGGCTGGTGTACAATTCCGCGTCTTGAAGCCACGGGTAACATCATGACTGCGACTATTCGCCTGGCCTGCTGCGCCTTGCTGCTGCTGGCGGCGCCCATTGCCTGGTCAAAGGGTTCCGTCGAAGCTGGCGCCACCGCGGCCGCCGTCTGCATGGCCTGTCATGGTCCCAACGGCAACAGCGCCAATCCCGAATGGCCGCGCCTGGCTGGGCAGAACGCCGCCTACCTCGAGCACCAACTGCACCTGCTGCATGACGGCCAGCGCACCGGCAAGATCGGCGATGGCGCCGCGGCGATGATGTCACCGATGGCCATCATGCTCAGCGACCAGGACATCGAAGATGTCGCGGCCTATTTCTCACAGCAGGTGATTACGGGTCTCGAGGCTGATCCTTCCTACTGGAAGGCCGGAGAAAAACTGTACCGGAGCGGCGATCGCGCGCGCGGTATCCCCGCCTGCGCCGCCTGCCACGGCCCGACCGGCCGCGGCAATCCGGCGGCCGGCTACCCCGCATTGCGCGCTCAGGAGTCCCTGTACGTCATCAAACAGCTTGGCGCCTACAGCGAAGACGTGCGCTACGCGAAGAACGAGAAGGGCGCGAGCTACGGCGGCGACAACGGCAACACCATGCATACGATCGCCTCGCGCCTGAAAGATGAAGACATGCGGAACCTCGCCTCCTACATGCAGGGAATGCGCTAGACATGAACAAGAAATTGACACTGCTCACGCTCGCGCTGCTGGCGTTCGGCGGCTGCTCGGGCAAGCCCGAGGCCCCACCACCGGCCGCTCCAGCGGCAGCGCCGGCCGCTGCGCAGCCGTCGACCCCGGCCGACGCCGCGAGCGCCGATGCCAAGCCGGCGCCGACGCCGCCCGCTGAAGAATCCAAGCTCGAGCGCGTTTCGCCGCTCCCGGCCGCCGGCCAGCTGCCCGCGGGCAAGTGGGTCGCGGGCGTCAACTACCGACCGCTGGTGCCGGCTCAACCGACCGACGCCGCTCCTGGCAAGGTCGAGGTCATCGAGGTGTTCTGGTACGCCTGCCCGCACTGCTACGCGCTCGACCCCTACCTCGAGAATTGGCGCAAGAGCAAGCCGTCCTACGTCGAATTCCGCCGCGTGCCGGTCACCTGGCAGCCGGTGCACCAGTCGCACGCCCGGTTGTACTACGCGCTCGAGGCGCTGGGCAAGGAAGCAGCCGTGCACAGCGCATTGTTCGCTGAAATGAACGATCGCAAGAACTACATGTTCGCGCAGGGCAACGAGAGCGAGACCCTGTCGGCGCAAGTGGCCTTCGCCAAGGCCCACGGCATCAGCGAGGCGGATTTTACCAACGCCCTTAATTCCTTTACCGTGCAGACCGACATGTCAAAGGCCGACGATCTGGTGCATCGTTACCATGTCGATGGTGTGCCGCTCATGGTCATCAATGGCAAGTACCTCACCGACGTTAACATGGCGGGGGGCTCCGCCAACCTGATCAGCATCGTCAACGACCTCGTCGCCAGCGAAAAGAGCCACTAGCCGCGCGGCGCCCATGCTCAACCGCTACGCGCTGCAGGGCCAAGGGCTTATCAGCCTCAGCAACGCGGCTCTAGTCGAAACTCTATGGATAGACCTGCTCGAGCCCACGCCCGAGGAGGAACGGGCGATCGAGGCGCAGTGCGGCATCGACGTGCCGACGCGCGAGGAAATGCGCGAGATCGAATCCTCCAACCGACTCTATGAAGAGGATGGCGCGGTCTACCTGACCTCGACCATCGTTACCAAGCTTGACACTGACCTGCCGCAAAATTCGCAGGTCACCTTCATCCTCAAGGACGGGCGGCTGATCACCAACCGCTACACCGACCCGCTGCCGTTCCGGCGCTTCATCAGCTACGCGGAACGGCACGCGCCCACGTGCAGTTCGGGGCCCGCGGTGCTCGCCGGCCTCATCGAGGCGATCATCAACCGCGTGGCCGATGTCATCGAGCGTGTCAGCGCGGATCTCGACGCGATTTCCGCCGAGGTGTTCACGCGACCGACGCACCGCCGCCGCGGCGGGTCGCGCGATTTCCGGGCGGTGCTCGAACGCGTCGGCCAGAGTGGTGAACTCATCGCCAAGACCCGCGAGAGCCTGGTGAGCCTCGGGCGGGCGCTGGCCTTCGTGCAGCAGGCCACTGCACTCAACCTCAGCAACGACGTGCGCACGCGGCTGCGGACGCTGTCGCGCGACGTCATCGCCATGAGCGATCACGCCTCGTTCCTGGGCAACAACGTCTCGTTCATCCTCGATGCGACGCTGGGCATGATCAACATCGACCAGAACAACATCCTGAAGATCTTCTCGGTGGTCACGGTGTTCCTGCTGCCGCCCTCGGTGATCGGCGCCATCTACGGCATGAATTTTGACCACATTCCCTGGGCCCACGAGTCCTGGGGGTTCCTGGCCGCGCTCGCCCTGATGATCACCTCGGCGCTCATCCCCTACCTGATCTTCAAGCGTCGCGGCTGGTTGTAGGGGTCGCGCGGGCCGGGCGGTTCGGGTAATCTTGCGCGCCGCCGCGCCCGTAGCTCAGCTGGATAGAGTACTGCCCTCCGAAGAAGTCAAACGGAGGTTCGAAACGTGCCGGAAAGCTCAGAGGGATTATGAGCTTGCGAAGCGGCGCATGGGGCACCTTGCTGACGGAGTGACCAAGGCGTGACCAAACGCCAGCGGGCGACACGTCGGCAATCGGATAAGATTTCGGGTACGCGCCCGTAGCTCAGCTGGATAGAGTACTGCCCTCCGAAGGCAGGGGTCACTGGTTCGAATCCAGTCGGGCGCGCCATTCCAAT
>JAYTXT010000023.1:0-4840 GCA_043742765.1 Gammaproteobacteria bacterium
CACCACGCTTCAACACTATTTCTACTCACTGACATGAATCGTTCGACTCAGACCCTTTTGCTCCATTCAACCAAAACCCTCAGTCCGACAGGCTGCTAGAGGTCCGCACGGAGCGCGGCGATGTGCTCGGGCCCTATTCCACAGCAGCCGCCGATGATGTTCGCCCCGCGCGCAACCCAGTCGCGTGCCCAATCGAGGTAGGCGGCCGGGGTCACTTCCGCCCGGATGCCGCTCAGGCTTTCGTTGGCTTGATACCCGGCCTCCTGCGGTTGAAAGGCGTTGGCATACACGCCAATTCGCACCGTCGCGGTGGTCGATGCAAGCCTGCTCAACGCGGCACTCGCCGCAGTCACCGCCGCTCCCATGATTTCGGGTCGGCTGCAGTTGAACAGTATGGCCGCCGCGTCCAGCCGAACCGCTGCGGCGACCGCGTCGGCAACGCATTCGCCCGAGCGTAGACGGGCCGGCGCAGCAGGGTTGGATTCGTCCTCGAGCGTGAAGGAGAGCCACAAGGGCTTTGCCTCTGCGCCGACCGCAGGGCCCACGGCCTCGCGTATCAGTTCGGCCTCGGCAATCAGGCTCAGGGTCTCACCCAGCCAATAATCGACATGCGGACGCAGCGCCTCGACCAAGGTCTGGAGTATCGGTCGTGCCACGGCCGCATCAAAGCGTTCTGCCAGGTACGAACCGCAAGTCGGAGGCAGGCAGCCCGCTACGGCCACGGGCCGGCCGGCCCGGTCGGCGACTTCCCGTGCCAGCCGACCCGCCAGCGCAGCGAGGGTGCGCCCGTCGGAACGGAAGCATTCCGCTCCGATATGAAACGGTACCAGGGCATAGCTGTTGGTCGTGATGACATCAGCCCCGGCGGCGACGTAGGCCTCGTGTACCCGGGTCACGAACTGCGGAGCCTCGATCAGCGCCAGCGCGGACCACTCCGGTTGGCGGAACGGCGCGCCGATGCGCTTGAGTTCGCGGCCGGTGCCGCCATCGAGCACTGTGATGCGCGTCATGCCCGCGATTCTACGGGGTCGCAGCAGCCTGCGCGTCGCGTTGCAGGAGTTCGAGACCCTCGGCGTAGTCGCGCTGGAAACCCTTCCAGAGCGAAACGCCCTCGGTACCCGGGCTGCGGGCGTCGTAGGGTGTGCCCTTCGGCGCCTGCCAGGTTCCCGTCGTGGATTCCGGCACCAGGCCATCGAGGTAGGCAGCCCGGCTCTCGTCTTCCTTGACGTAGCGATCGAGGAAGGCCGTGATCATGTGCAGGTTGATGCTGATGATGCGCTCCTTGCGCCACACCGGATCTTCGAACCAGCTGAGGTCCCACAGGTTGCTGCGCATCTCGGGCGGCGCGGGCCCGAGGCCCAGGGCGTGACCCGCGCCCTTGTAGGTCAGGAGATACCGGCGCGCGTGCACAGCCGCGTCGAGAGCAGCGCGCGCACCGCTCGGGTAATCCACGGTGTGATCACGGTCACCGGCGATCAGCAGCAGCGGCGCGGTGATTTCCGCGAGGCCCGTTGTTCCCCAGGCTCCCACCGAGCCGCCCCACGGCGCGATGGCGATCACGGCCTTCAGGTTCGATACATGGAGCGAGGCCTGCAGGCTCCCCCCCTGCGCGTAGGGCAGCAGGAGTCCGCCCGGGACCCACTTGCCCGGCCCCCCAAGCGGATCCAGCACGGCGCCGGCGCCAGTCAACACCCCATAGCCGCCCATTGAATAACCGATGAGCGCGGTCCGCGTCGGATCGACCAGCCCTTCGCGGCCCAGTGACTCCTGCAACGAGCGTGCGACAAAGGCGAGGTCCAGCGGCCGCCGCAGCAGGATTTCCGGGCCCTCGACGGCTTCGGTGCGCGGCAGGTCGCCGTGCCGGATGGCGGCCACGACGTAGCCTTTGGAGGCGAGGTTTTCCGTGAGCCAGCTCAATGCAGCCGTCGTGTTGCTGCGCCCGTGCGAGACAATCACCAGCGGATAGCGCCCCGTCACGGGTTTCGCGTTGCCGAGCGCGAGGCCAGGAACGGAATATGCGACCGGCGGGCCCGGGTTCTCTTGCGGAAAGCTGCCCCGATAGGTGACCGGCTTCGCGCCGCGGCTTTGGCTGGCGGGATACCAGAGGTCAATCGTCACCCGGCGATCGGCATGCGGGGCGACGAGGTCGACCGCATCACGATCCACCAGCACGAGCGTGCGGTAGCCGATGGCAAACTTGCCCAGTGAAGCCAGCTCGGGTGCATCGACGGCCGGCCGGCTGGGCGGGTCGATGCCCGCCGCCGCGGCGGCACCCGCGAGCACTATGGCGAGCAGCGCGACTACGCGGGAACCGTGATCAGGCCAGATACGCATTGCCGTTTATCCTCGCTCAGTTCCGTGCTAGCCGTTTTCGTCGGCAATGGCCATGGCCGCACCTTTCTCCGCGACCATGGCGGTCGGCGCATTGGTGTTGCCGGATGTCAAGGTCGGGAAGATCGACGCGTCGATGACGCGCAGCCCTGCGATCCCGTGGACCCGCAGCCGCGCGTCGACAACGGCCTGCGCGGAGTCGGGACCCATCATGCAGGTGCTGACCGGATGGAACACGGTGCCGGCGCGCTCGCGGAAATCCTGCAGCAGCTCCTCGTCGGTCGTCTTGGCCGCCCCGGGCAGCATCTCGTGATCGATCATTGCGGCGAGCGGCTTCGTCGCCGCCAGGCGCCGCAGCAGGCGAGTGCCCACCTGCACGTCGTGCAGGTCCTGCTCGGTCGAAAGATAATTCGGGAAGATGGCTGGCTGGCCCATCGGATCGGGCGAGCAGATCGCCAGGTGTCCGCGGCTGGTGGGCCGGCAGGAATTGAACCCGAGCAGAAACCCCGGAAACGGATCGGGATTCATCAGTCTGCGGGTGCGTACCCGGGTCTGCGTATAGCTCGCCGGATTGAAGTACAGCTGCAGATCGGGCGCACGCAGCTGCGGATCACTCTTGATGAACCCGCCACCTTGATTGACGCTCATCGACAATGGGCCGCTGCGTGTGAGCAGGTACTGCACACCGGCCCTGATCTTTCCCGACAAAGGATAGAGCTGGTTGTTGAGCGTCGGTACGCGTGAGCGGTAGAAATAAGAAACCGCCAGGTGATCCTGCAGGTTCCGTCCCACGGCCGGCAAGTCCTGGACAGTGGCAATACCATGGCTCTGCAGCAGCGCGCCCGGGCCGACGCCTGAGAGCTGCAGAAGCTGGGGCGAGTTGATGCTGCCCGCCGAGAGAATCACCGCCTTGCGGGCGCGCACGCTCTGCGTTTGCCCCGCGCGCTGGTAGGTGACGCCCACCGCGCGGCGCCCTTCGAAGTCGATGCGCAGCACCTGCGAGCGCAGCGCAAGCCGCAGGTTCTTGCGCGTCAGCGCGGGCCGCAGAAATGCCGTGGCGGTTGATTCGCGCAAGCCGTTGCGCGTCGTGATCTGGTAGACGCCCACGCCCTCGGGCTGCGCACCGTTGAAGTCCGGGGTGAACTTGAACCCGAGCTCGGCACAGCCTTTGATATAGGTGCCCACCAGAGGATGAGCGGCCGCCGATACGTCGGTGATCCGCATGGGCCCACGCGCCGCTGCGCCCTCGCCTGCACCACTGGCGCGGCTCTCGATGGCCCGGAAGTGCGGCAGCACATCGCTCCAGCCCCAGCCCACGTTGCCCAGCGCGCGCCAGTCGTCGAAGTCACCGGGCTGGCCGCGCGCGTAGACCATCGCGTTGATCGAACCCGAGCCACCGAGCACCTTGCCGCGCGGCCAGAAACTGCGCACGCCGCCGAGCGCTGCCTCGGGCTCGGCTTCGTACATCCAGTTGACCGCCGGGTCATTGAAGGTGCGACCGTAGCCGATCGGCACGCGGACCCAGAAGCGCCGGTCCGAGCCGCCGGCCTCGAGCAGCAACACCTGATTTCGGTTGTTCGCCGACAGGCGATTGGCCACGATGCAACCAGCGGTACCGCCGCCGACAATGATGTAATCAACCGTGTCCATTGCTGATTGGCCCTAGACGAAATTGGCCCTAGACGATTGGGTGCCCGGCCATCTCGAGATGCAGCTCCGTACCTTTATACGGATGCCGGAGTGCCACCTCTTCATTCAGTTCGACGCCCAGTCCCGGCTCGCTCGGCGGGATCACGAAGCCCTCGCTCCAGCGAATGGGCTTCTTCAGGATCTCGGCGTGAAAGCCATCCCAGCGCTCGATGCCTTCCAGAATCAGGAAGTTCGGGCTGCAGGCGCCCAGCTGGATGTTGGCCGCGCCGACCACTGGGCCGCAATAGAGGTGTGGGGCGATCTGCACGTGATGTACTTCGGCCATGCTGGCGATCTTCTTGCCCTCGAGGATACCGCCGACGCGCCCCAGGTTCATCTGCAGGATGGCGGCCGACCCCGCCTGCAGGAGCCGCGCAAAGTCATATTTGGTTGCCAGGCGCTCGCCGGCTGCGATGGGAATGCGCGTGCCGCGCGCCACCCGCGCCATCTCTTCGGGCGCATCTGGCGGCACCGGCTCTTCAAACCACAGCGGATCGTAGGGTTCGAGGCGGCGTGCCAACCGGATCGCGCCGGCGGCGGTCATCTGTCCATGGGTGCCGAACAGCAGGTCGGCCTTGTTGCCGACGGCGGCCCGGAGTTGCCGCGCGAAACGCTCGGACAACTCCAGCGCCGGCAGTGACAGCTGCCGGCCGTCAAAGGCCGAGTACGGCCCGACCGGATCGAACTTGAGCGCCGTAAAGCCCTGCTTCAGGTACTCGGCCGCGCGTTCGGCGGACAGGTCCGGATCCTGGTAGACGTCGGTCTTGTCGCCCGGTCGCGCGTAGATATACGTGTAGGTGCGCAGGCGTTCGTGCACGCG
>JAYTXT010000024.1:0-2061 GCA_043742765.1 Gammaproteobacteria bacterium
CTGGCGCCTCAAGCAAATCCACGGCAGCGAGATTGTCGCCGGTGCGCGTTCGGGCGCCGAGCGGGCGGACCGGTATGCCGGGCACGGCGAGACCATCGCTTTCGGCCGCCACGCCCTCACCATCCGCGCGACGCCCGGACACACCGCCGGCTGCATCACTCTGGTAATGGACGACCTCGGCATGGCGTTTACGGGCGACTGCCTGCTGGTGCGTGGTTGCGGGCGCACGGATTTCCAGGGCGGCGACGCGCGCACCATGTACCGTTCGATACACCAGCAGATCTTCACGCTTCCCGACGCCTGTCTGCTCTACCCCGGACACGACTACCGCGGCAATACCGTCACCTCGGTCGCCGAGGAGCGCGCCTTCAACCCGCGCCTCGGCGGCGCGCTGAGCGAATCCGACTTCGCAGGCTACATGGACAACCTCGCACTCCCGCACCCCAAGCAGATCGAGATCGCCGTGCCGGCGAACCGCCAGTGCGGCTATACCGAGGTCGCCGAAGATTCGGAAGCGGATCGCGACTGGGGGCCGCTCGCCTACACCTACGCGGGCTTCTGGGAAGTACCCGCCCCTTGGGTTGAGGAGCACGCGGGCACGCTGCAACTGGTGGACGTGCGTGAACCCGAGGAGTTCGACGGTCCGCTCGGGCACATCGCCGGTGCGCGGCTGCTGCCGCTTGGCACCCTGGCCGCTGGCTTCGATCAGCTCGAGCGCGAACAGCCGGTGGTCACGGTCTGCCGCGCTGGCGGGCGCTCGGCGCAGGCCACAGTGATGCTGGAGCGCGCCGGGTTCCGCAAGGTCGCCAACCTCGCGGGCGGCATGCTGCAGTGGCATGCGCAGGGCCTGCCGGTGGCAGGCGGCAACTCCTAGCCCTCAGATCGTGCGGGTGCCCGAGTCGGTGCCGACGATCAGCAAGTCCGCCGGGCGCGCGGCAAACAATCCCACCGTTACCACTCCGGCCAACTGGTTGAGCGCGTTCTCGAGCACTCGCGGTGCGCTGATGTGCAGGCCGTGGACGTCGAGTATCTGGTTGCCGTTGTCGGTGATGATGCCCGCGCGCCACAGCGGGCGGCCGCCCAATGCCGTGAGTTGCCGCGCCACAAGTTCGCGCGCCATTGGGATCACTTCGACCGGCAACGGGAAGCGGCCGAGCGTCTCGACCAGCTTGGTGTCATCGACGATGCAGATGAAGGTATGCGCCGCTGCGGCGATGATCTTCTCGCGTGTCAGGGCGCCGCCGCCCCCCTTGATGAGCTCGCGTCGGGGGTTGGCCTCGTCGGCGCCATCGATATAGACGCCCAGGTCGGGCACCTCGTTCAGGTCGAACACCTGGATGCCGAGCGCACGGAGCCGGGCAGTGCTGTCCTCCGAACTGGAGACGGCGCCGCGCAGGCGGGTCTTCCAGGGGCCGAGCTGCTCGATCAGGGCGTTGACCGTCGAGCCGGTACCGACGCCCAGAACCATTCCGTCGCGCAGGTAATCCAGTGCGGCGGCGGCGACCCGTTGTTTCTTCTCTTGTGCTGAAAGTGCCATGTTTCCAGCCTCCAGACACGACTGTGCCCGCTTGCGCGGGCACAGTCTTAGCTTTGAATCAGGTGAGTGAGATTTGATTCCCACTCACCTTGAAGTAAAGGCCTTTACTTCTTCTTCGCAGCTTTCTTCTTGGCCTTCTTCTTTGCCTTAGCCATGAATGATCTCCATTTATCAGGTTAGTCCGGGGACGGAGTATATACACGAGACATAAAAAAACAAGCACACGCGTCACGCGAGCGCTGGTGTGATCTCACTCACACTCACTCCAGCGAGAGGATGAACTTCCAGTGAGCGTCCGCAACCGGCATCACCGAGAGGCGGTTGCCGCGACGCAGGAGCGTCAGCTCGCGCAGTCTGCCATCCGCATGAGCGCGCAGTTCCGCGAGCGTGATGATGCGTTTGCAGCGGCGCTTGAGTTGCACCTCGATGGCGTACCAGCGCGGTGACTCCGGATCACTGTCAGCGTCAAAGTGCTTGTTTCGCCGGTCAAATGCACTGGCATCGGGATAGCCGGCGCGTACCAC
>JAYTXT010000025.1:0-2432 GCA_043742765.1 Gammaproteobacteria bacterium
GCAGCGGTGCGCGTGGCGCATGCCCTGGAAATGGGACCGGTTGGCATGCAAGCCTGGTACGCGGCCTGGACCGCTAATCCTGAACAGCCAGCGCTCCAGTTTGCTGCTGTCGCTGCCGGTTTCCTGGCGGGGCGTGAGCCGCTCATGGTCCTGGCCGCTGCGGTGGGCGACGGCGGGGAGGAATGCGGCGCACTGGTCGATGCTGAGTCCTGCGCGCGCATGACGGTAGCGGGGTTCGATCCGGAAACCGAGGCGCGCCTCGGTAACTGCGCTGAGCTCCTGGCCAGCGCGGGTGACCTGGTGAATCTGTCGGGCGACGCGGGCAGCGGCGCGCTGACACCGCAGTTTCTGATCATCGGGTTGAAATGGCATGCGCCTGCTGGCGATTGAACAAGAACCGCGGATCCAGGCATTGATCCGCCATCACGCCAGCTGCCGGTGGCCGGCAGTGGAAGTCGTCGCCTATCCGCCGGCGGAGCGCGGCCCGATTCCGCCTGAGTTCCTGGCGCAGGGGTTCGACGCCGTACTGCTGTGCCAGTCGTGGCCGGGGGGCGAGGGCATGGAGTGGCTCCGCGACCTCGCCAATCGCGCTGGCTTTGCCCCGGTCATCTTCATGATCGACCACGATGCGAAGCGTGAACACGAGGCGGCGCTCGGCTGGGGCGCGTTCGCGGTGGTCTGCAAGCAGCGCTTCGCGCACGCCACGCTGATCGAGGCGATCGAGCGCGCCAGCCACCGTCACCGCCAGGCGATGGCCGAGTGGCGCGTGTCCGACGCCGCGCGCGAATCGCACCGCTTCGGCGATGCGCACATACCGGGCTACCGGCGGGCGCGGCTCCTGGCCCGCGGCTCGGTCTCGCACCTGTACATCGCCGAGAGCGAGAAGGCCGAGGGACTGGTGGTGCTGAAGGTGACGCCTTCGCAGCGGGATGATTCCGGAATAGACCAGTCGTTCGAGCGCTTCCTGCAGGAATACGAGATCGCCGAGCGCATTCGCCATCCCAATATCGTGCACCTGCACGAGCTTGGCATCGCCGATAACCATGCCTATCTGGCGATGGAATATTTCCCGCTCGGCGATCTGCGCCGGCGCATGAAAGCCGGGCTGGCGGCGGCCGAGTCGCTCAGGTACGCCGCGCAGCTCGCTGATGTGCTGGGCGCGATTCACGAAGCCGGCATCCTGCATCGGGATCTGAAGCCGGGCAATGTGATGCTGCGCAGCGCCGAGCAGCTGGCGCTGATCGACTTCGGCATGGCCAAGCAGGCCGCGCTGCAGATGGATCTCACCGACAAGGGCCTGATCTTCGGCACGCCGCACTACATGAGCCCGGAGCAGGGCCACGGCCAGCGCCTCGATGCACGGAGCGATCTCTACAGCCTCGGCATCATGCTCTACGAGATGCTCACGGGCGAGAAGCCCTACCGCGCCGACAACCCCATGACCGTGCTCTACATGCACCGGAACACGCCGATCCCGCGGCTCGACCCGCGGCTTGCCCTGCTCCAGCCGCTCATGGACCAGCTGCTCGCCAAGGAGCCCGACGACCGCTTTTCCGACGCTGCCGCAACCGCCGCGGCCATCGAGGGCGCACGCACGCACTGGCTCGAGGAGGCTCCCGAGGCGTGAGCATTGCAGCGTTACTCGTGCCGACTCCGGGTTGCTGGGTGGATGCCGCATGCGCGCAATGGCAGGAGTTGTTGCTCGACCATGCCTATTGCGAGAAGAAGGCGGCCTCGACGGCGCTGGCGTTGATCTTCGCGTATCCGGAATGCGCCACTCAAAACCTGGCGCTGGCGCGGCTGGCGCGCGAAGAGCTGCGGCACTTCGAACAGGTCACGCGCATGATGGAGCGGCTGGAGGTGCCGTTCCGCCGGCTCCAGCCCGGCCGCTATGCGGCGGGGCTCCGCGCCGCGCTGTACACGCATGAACCGCGTCGCCGGCTTGATCTATTGCTCGCTGGCGCAATCATCGAGGCGCGCTCTTGCGAACGCTTCCGTCTGCTCGCGCAGCGCCTGCCATCACCCCTGGGCGGATTCTACGCCGAGCTCGAGCGTGCCGAGGCGCGCCACGCCGGCCTGTACCTGGAACTCGCGCTCGAGGCGGCGGCCGTGCCCGGCGCGGTGCCGGAGCACAGGGGCGAACCCGCCGACTGGCAGGAGCGGCTGCGGGAACTGGCGGCGATCGAGGCCGGGCTGATCACGAGCGACGACACCCAGCTGCGCTTCCACTCCGGGCCGCCGGCCGCCGTGCTTCAAGCACGTGGCAGCGTGACCAGCTCATAGCCGCTGCGGTCACAGCGCAGAAAGCTGCCCTGCTCATACCACGCGCCCAGCACGTAGCGGCGCGCGGGCACAGAGTCGAGGGCGAACTCGTGTATCCCGGGTCGGTGAGTGTGACCATGAATCAGGATGCGCACCTGGCTGGCGCGCAG
>JAYTXT010000026.1:0-4255 GCA_043742765.1 Gammaproteobacteria bacterium
GTCGCGGTCCCGGTGCTCGGGATCGTCGAAAACATGAGCCTGCACGTCTGCACCCACTGCGGGCACGTCGAGCACATCTTTGGGGCCGGGGGTGGCGCGCGCATGGCCGCCGAGTACGGGGTGCAGCTGCTGGGCTCACTGCCGCTCGATGCGCACATCCGCGCGGAGGCCGACGGCGGCGCGCCCACCGTGATCAGCGCCCCGGGCACGCCCCGGGCGGCCGCCTATATCGAGATGGCGCGCCACACCGCCGGCGCGCTCGCACGTCGCGGGCGCGACCGGCGCGGCCAGTTTCCGCAGATCGTCGTCGAAGCGAGTTAAGGTCTTCCCATGAGCATCAAGTCAGACAATTGGATCCGGCGCATGGCGGCCGAAACCGGCATGATCGAACCGTTCGCGGCCACGCAGGTGCGCACCGAAGGCGAGCGCAAGATCATTTCCTACGGCACCTCGAGCTACGGCTACGACGTGCGTTGCGCGCGCGAGTTCAAGATCTTCACCAATATCAACTCGACCATCGTCGATCCGAAGCAGTTCGACGCCAAGAGTTTCGTGGACGTCACCGCGGACGTGTGCATCATCCCGCCCAATTCCTTTGCGCTGGCGCGCACCGTGGAATATTTCCGCATTCCGCGCTCGGTGCTGACCGTGTGCCTCGGCAAGTCGACCTACGCGCGCTGCGGCATCATCGTCAACGTCACGCCGCTGGAGCCGGAATGGGAGGGCCACGTGACGCTGGAGTTCTCGAACACGACGCCGCTACCGGCCAAGATCTACGCCAACGAGGGCGTGGCGCAGATGTTGTTTTTCGAATCGGACCAGGTCTGCGAAACCTCGTATCGCGATCGCGGCGGCAAATACATGGGCCAGCAGGGCGTCACGCTGCCCAAGGCCTAGAGGCTAGTCGAGCTGGATCGAGCGTAGCGTCATGGTCCATTGGACCTGCGCTGCGCGCTTCTGTTCGGCCCGCATGGGCACGTAACCGAACTGCGGGGCGCACCAGAAGCGGGTGCGGCGCGGCGAATTCGCCTTGTGGCTCTCGTAGACGACGGTGGCCACTTCGCCCACCGGCGTATGCAGGGTTTCCTCGCCGACGCGGGCGTAGTCGTAGTCGCGGACGCCCTGCTTGTCGAATATGGCGATCCCGGTCGGCGTCTGGCCGGAGAGCAGCGCGTGCAGCAGAGCGATCTGCACCGACAGGTCGTCCTGGACGCCCGGCTTGAGCGGCATGTCGACCTGCGTGCCTTCCTGGACGCCGCTCGCGCGGTTATTTTCCCAGTCGAAATGCACTTCGGCTTCCTGCCCGCTGCCGTCGGGTTGTGCGGCCGTGAACAGCAGCGGCTGCACGCCCTCGGGACCCACCCGCATGTGGCTGGTCAGCGTCAGGGACGTCGAGGAGAAGAGCCGGAACAGGCCGCGCGGTTGATTGCGCGAAACAAAGGTCCACTCAGTCGCGCCGTCCTTGCGCAGGGTGAAACTGGAGGTGCCCGCGTTCATGCCGCGCGCGATGAAATCATAGCTCGCCTCATAGGGGCGCAGCTCGGTCTGTGCCGCCGCCGCCGCAGCCACGGTACTGGCCAGCAGGGCAAGGATGCGGAGATTCATGGTGTACGTTTACCTATCCTGTGACCAAGGGTTGAGCGAGCGGACGTCCATCCAGCCAGGGGTGGCCATCGACCAGCTTCAGGCGACCCGTGGCAATCCAGCCTACTACCTTGGGATATATGCTGTGCTCCTGCAGCTGAACGCGGGCTGAAAGGCGCTCGATCGTGTCGCCCGGCAGTACCGGCACCCGCCCCTGCAGCACCACCGGGCCGGCGTCGAGCTCGCTGGTGACAAAATGCACGCTCGCGCCGTGCTCCTGTTCCCCCGCCTCGAGCGCCCGCTCATGGGTGTGGAGACCGGGGAATTTCGGCAGCAGCGAGGGGTGAATGTTGAGCATCCGGCCGGCGTAACGCTGCGTAAATTCCGGCGACAGGATGCGCATGAAACCCGCCAGCACCACCAGCTGCGCGCCGCTGGCCTCGATGCTCGCGTGCAGTGCGTCTTCAAAGGCCGCCGGCGTGGCAAATTCCTGCGCTGGCACCATGTCGACGTCGAGCCCGAGCTGCCGGGCGAGGGCGATGCCGCCGACACCAGGCCGGTCAGCGATTACGCGCGCGATGCGTGCCGGAATCTTCCCGTCGGCACAAATCTGTGCGATGGCGGCCATGTTGCTGCCGCGGCCGGAGATTACGACCGCCAGCGCCAGCGGGGGCGCGGCGTTCATGACTCGATGATCGCGCCGCCGGTCCCGCGCCGCACCGCGCCGATGAGCTGTGCGGTTTCGCCGGCCGCGCGCAATGCGCGCAGCGCCGCGTCGGCCCGCGCCGCGGCGACGATGACCACCATGCCGATGCCGCAGTTGAAGGTGCGATGCATTTCCGCGTCGCTGATGTTGCCGCTGCGCGCCAGCCACTCGAACACCGGATCGCGCGGCCAGGCGGAGCGGCGCAACCGCACTTCGCAGCCCTCAGGCAGCACGCGCGGAATGTTGTCGGTAAGACCGCCGCCGGTGATGTGCGCCAGGCCATGCACGGCACCGGGCAATGATGTGTCGCGCAGCAGCTTCAGGAGTGATTTCACGTAGATGCGGGTCGGCGTCAGCAGCCGCTCGAACAGCGCGCGGCCCTCGAGCTGCGTATCGCGATCGGCCCCGGCGACCTCGATGAGCTTGCGGATCAGGGAATAGCCGTTGGCATGCGGCCCGCTCGATGACAGCCCGATGACGGCATCGCCCGCGCGCACCTGTGAGCCGTCGATGATCGACTCGCGTTCGACCACACCAACACAGAAGCCGGCAAGATCGTAATCCTCGCCGTGGTACATGCCGGGCATCTCCGCGGTCTCTCCGCCGACCAGCGCGGCGCCCGCCTGCACGCAACCCTCGGCGATGCCGCTGATGACGCTGGTGGCGACCTCGATGTCCAGCCGCCCGGTCGCGTAGTAGTCGAGGAAGAACAGCGGTTCGGCGCCCTGCACGATCACGTCGTTGGCGCACATGGCGACCAGGTCGATGCCGATCGTCGAGTGCGCTCCGGTGCTGATGGCCAGGCGCAGCTTGGTGCCGACGCCATCGGTTCCCGATACCAGCACCGGCCGGTGGTAGCCGGCGGGGATCTCCACCCACGCCCCGAAGCCGCCGATGCCGGCCAGCACCTCGCTGCGCTGGGTGCGTTTGACGAGCGGTTTGATGCGCTCGACCAGCGCGTCCCCGGCGTCGATGTCGACCCCGGCATCGCGGTAGCTATAGCTGCGCTTGTCGTTCATGCGGACCCTATAATCGGGCGCGTTATAGTAGCCGAACCCATGCGCCATCTGCCCAACATCATCTGTATTGCCCGCATCGCGCTGATCTGGCCGGTTATCGACAGCCTGTTGGGTCACCACTACGGCATCACCCTGCTGCTGTTCGGTGTGGCGGCGCTCAGCGACGGGCTGGATGGTTGGCTCGCCAAGCGCTTTGGCTGGATGAGCCGCCTGGGCAAGCTCCTCGATCCGCTCGCCGACAAACTGCTGCTGGTGTCGGTATTCCTGGTGCTGACCTGGCTGGGCCAGGTGCCCCGCTACCTGGCCGTGGCGGCCGTGGGCCGCGATGTGCTGATCGGTCTGGGGGCGCTCGTGTACCGCCTGGCATGGGGTCCGCTCCACGGGCGCCCGCTACTGTCGAGCAAGATCAATACCGTGCTGCAGATTGCCTACATCCTGCTGGTGGTGATTCATGCCGCCTGGGGCATGCCGCCGCCTCCGGTGCTAACGGCGCTGGCGGCACTGACCTTGCTGACGGTGATCTACAGCGGCGCCGGGTATCTGCGGCTGTTCACGCGCCGGGCGCTGCAGATCGCGGCGATTCCATAAGTGTTGACCAGCCCCAGGGGAATCCGCGCTTGCGCCAGTTGCCCCTGAGCGTGCGGCTGCGCGACCGGGCCTGGTTCGCGAGCTACCTGCCCGGACCCAACGGCCTGGTGGTTGCGCAGCTGGTCGCACTGGCCGTGCAACAGCGTCCCGGCCTGATATGGCTGTGCGGACCGGAGGGCAGCGGCAAGACGCATCTGCTGCAGGCACTCGTGAACCACGGCGAGCAGCAAGGCTCGCGCGCCGGCTGGTTCGACGCGCGCGACCCCGCACCCTGGCCATTCGACGAGGCCTGGGCGCTGGTCGTGATCGACGGCTGCGATGCGCTCGACGCCGACCAGCAGCACGCCGCGTTCACACT
>JAYTXT010000027.1:0-10338 GCA_043742765.1 Gammaproteobacteria bacterium
CAGGGTTGGAATCACCGGCGTCGTCGCCAGCGAATAGTGCTTCACCGCCATCGCGGCAGTCGGCTGGCCATCGGCCCACATCAGCAGCAGGCCCAGGCCGCCGATGATCGTGAACATCGGCGCACCGCACAGCAGCGCGAAGACCACTGCGGTCAGCCCCAAGGCTCGTCCGGTACCAGGATCCCAGCTGAGCAGACACAGGGCGGCGCCAGCCACGGCGAGCAGCACAGTAGTCGCGCGCGCGCGCTGCGTAAGGTGACCGACCATGACCAGCCGCGCACCGATCAGCAGGAACCCGACTGGAATGATCATCTCCACTACCCACAGCGGCAGGCCGGGGAGCAATTCGGCCGTCGAACTGCGCTCGGAGATGACAAAGCGCCAGGCGGCGCGGGCGAGCTGCAGGCAGATGACGCTTGCGGCCGCCTGGCCAGCGGCGGCAGCAATTGCCCGGAAACGCGGCGGCAGGTGGTCAAGAACAATGGGCGTGGCAATCAGGCGGCGCGAGGCCGCAGCCAGCAGCCCGCCCAGCATCGTCAGCACCAGTGCCAGATGCGCGACCAGCCTGCCGCTGGCCGGCATGCTCACACCGAGGTGATATAGGAGCCGATCGGCCAGTGGCAGCGCGATCATCGCCAGCAGCAGCAGTGTGATCAGCCAGCGTTCAGTCTGCGCCAGCCGTTCGCCGGCGCCCTTCACGCTCCGGCGCCTGCGCGGTATTCCTGCAGCAATCGCATGACCTCATCGTGTATATCCGCGGGCACCAGGCGCCCGCGAATGCGCGGGTAGATCTGCTCCGCCGTGCTCTGCCAGGCCGCGCGTTCCACGCTCGTGAGCTTGTGTACGATCAATCCACCAGCTTGCATCTTGGCGACCGCCTGATCGCTTTCAATGCGATTGCGCGCCCGGATCTCGCGCGCGGCGACATCCGCCGAGCCCTGGAGCGCGGCGCGTTGCCCATCGTTCAGGCGATCCCAGGAATCCTTGCGTATCACGCAGGCGCCGACCATCGGCGCCCAGTCCAGATCGAGCATGTGCGGCACGCGCTTTTCAAACTGGCTGACCAGCGCAAATATCGGCGGCACGCTGACACCAGTGATCTGCCCGGTGGCGAGGCCCTGCAGGATGTCTGCCGTTTCCATCTGCACCGGGTCATAGCCGAGCTCACGCAGCAGTTTGTACTGTTCGCCCGCGCCCGACCAGACGAAGGCCTTTACATGATGGAACTGCTCCGGTGTCGTCACCGGGTCCTTGAAGAAATAGCGAATCCACCCGGCGTCGGTCCAGAACAGCACGATGAAGCCCTTGGCCGCCAGCCGCTGCGCCAGCAGCGGCTGAAGCTTGCGGGTTACAAATTCCAGTTCATCAAAACTGCGGAACAGCAACGGGTAACTCTGCAAACCGGCGATGCCGGGCTCGATTTCGGTCAATCCGACCGCGGTAAGCAATCCGCTCTGCAGTGTGCCGACGCGCATCAGGCGCACCATGTCGGCCTCACTCCCCTGCGCGCCATCCGGATAAACCACCAGGCGCATGCCCTGTGTTTTCCACTGCTCGGCCATGCGCATCATGGCCTGATGGAAACTCGAACCGCGTGGCGCCAGCGTGCCCATATTGATGCGCATCGGCAGTGCCCCCGCCATAGCGAGGCTGCTGCAGCCGATGGTGCAGGCCAGTGAAACCAGCAGCCGCCGGCGTGTCTGTAGCGTACTCATGGCGTGGTCTGCGCAGCCGCGGCCGGCGCCTCCGGCAGGAACAGGTCGTCGATCCGTGATTCGAGCCAGCGGGCCCGGCTCTGCAGGATCAGGTTCTCGAGCCGCAGGTCCGGATAGGCATCGACGTTGATGGCCAGTGCGGTGTCCAGGAGCGTCAGGAATTCAGCGCGCGTGCGTTGCGGCACGCACACCGACTCTGCCAGCGCGACGTAGGGGCCGGCCGCATGCCCGCCGCTGGCGGCAATGGCACGCGCGTAATGATCGCGCGCCACCGGCGGGCGCGCGGCCCGCGCCATCTCGTAGGTGATGAGAAAGCTCTGCAACGAACCATTGCCGAAGTCGGGCGCCACGGCAGCGGCGCGCGCCGCCAGCGCGTCGACAATGGCCAGGTCGCCGATCAGCTGCGGATCATCCTTGCCCTGGCTGATCGCGGCAGCCCAGGCGGCGCTGGTCCAGTACAGGAACGGCGCATCCGCCGCGTCGATCGCCTGGAGCGCCGCGACCGGATCGCCACGGAGCGCAGCGGCCATGCCCGCGTGGCGCACGTCCAGTCCGCGCAGCCCGTAGTCGCGCGCCCGCAGGTACATGCGCTTGGCGCGCTGCCGCAGCTCCTGCGAGCGGTTGAAGTCCTGATCCTCGAGCTTTTCGGCGTCGAACTGGATAAAGGCGTAGCTGTACTGCGTGAAGCCACTGGCGGCCGCCAACAGCATGCCCGGATGCTGCGGGCTCTTGGCGAGCAGGCTCTCGGTCAACTTGAGGCTGAAGGGCGCGGCGGCGCGGATGAATTCCGGGTCGTCATCGCGTGCCACTGCGGTGCTGTCGCCCGAGAGCGCATCGCCCGCCTTGTTGACCACGAATCGCTGCACGCTGCAGCCACCCAACCACATGCAGATCACGGAGGTCGGTAGCGCCAGAAAATGCCGCTTCATGTCACTCTCCGGTGGCTCTGCGCTGCAATTGTCAGTGTGCGCTCAGCGTTGCCAAGGCGCCGGCGGCGATCAGCTTATGGCCGGCCCTGGTCGGATGTATAGCATCCCAGAAGAGAAATTGCTCCGGGTGCCCGCATACAGCCCGTTCGACCACCCCGAACGTCAGGCATGGCGTGTAAAAATCCCCAATGCCTGAGGCCGCGGGGGCCGCTGCCGCCGCGTCGAGCGTGGCGTTGACGTCGAAGCGCGTGATCTGGATGCCTGGCAGTACGCCCAATGCCGCCTCCGCCTGCCCCAAGCCACCGTTGTAGACGTTGGTTAACTGGCCGGCGACGTACTGCGCCACTGGCCCGAGCCCAATAATATAGGGGGTGACGCCCAGATCCGGCATGTCGACGATCAGGAATCGACGCGCGCCGGCGGCCCACAGCGCCTGGACATTGGCGGCTGTCGTGCCAACGGCCTGCTGAATGATGCCCACGGCGGTGGCGAAGCTCGGATCGACCGTGAGGCTCCCGAGGGCATCCTTGAGATCGTTGGCGCCTATCCAGACGACGTAGAGCGCGTTGCTGGAGGCGTGATTACCAGTGCGGCTCAGGTACAGACCGACTTGAGTCGTCAGATCATAGTACGGAAACACCTCCGCGCCGGCTCGCGCCCGTGCCCGGCCGAAAGCGTAGTTGCTGGATTCGCCAGGGTCCCGCAGCGCCGGACCGGCGCTATCGTCAGCATGCAGATCGCGGCCAAGTTGCTCTACCCAGGTGGCGCCGTTCGAGTAGTGGTGACCCCCGATCGCATACGGGGCATCGGGTATCGGCGCGTAGGGCGCCAGCGAGACCTGGCGGTAGGCGGCAAAGTAATTGCCGGGGTCGGAAAGGCTGTCGCCGAAGACGACCAACCGCACAGGCGGCGCAGTGGGGTTGAGCTCGTGAGCCCGCAGCGGCCCGGCGACGATCAACAGCGCCAGCAACGCGCCGCATAACGATACGATTTTGGTCTTCATAATTTACTCCCCGTTCAGAATTGAAAATGAAACCCTAAGTTGAGGGCGTCGGTCTTCCAGCCATCGCCCGCCGCGACCCTGGGCAGCAACTCGATGTCGGCGGCGAACCGGGGGCCGAACTTCCAGCTCGCGCCCAGCCCGAATGACGTTGATTGGCCGGTGGAACTCGCGATGGCCAGATTGGCGTTCGCGTCCAACGTCTGGGTGGTGTAGCCGACCAGGACATAGAGATCCCAGTGGGGTGTCAGGGGCACGGTGCCGCGCGTCGATGGCAAGATAGCGGTTGAAGCGCCAAGCGCCCTGCAGATACAGGTAGTCGAGCGCGTCGGTTGAATAGGTGGGTTCGGTATAGTCCATGGCGCCTATGCCGACGCCGAGGAACCGACCCTGCGCAGACACCGCGACCGGTTGCGGCGCGCCCTCCGCGGCCGCCGCAACGATGGCAGCGACCCCGACCGCTAATCTGATCGGCCACCTGTTCAAGACCCTGCTCCCTGCCTGTTCCATGGGCAGGGAGTATCCGCGGCGGCTCGTTACCGCTCGCCCACCGCGGGCTTACAGATCGCTTACAGCTGGCGTTCCGGGATCAGGGCTGGTAACCGGCGCCGCGCAGCACCTTGCCGGGCAGTTGCCCGGTCATCTTGCCCCCGTCGATAACGGGCACACCGTTCACCAATACGTATTCCATGCCCTGTGAGAGCTGATTCGGGTTATCGAATGTGGCCAGGTCCTTGATGGTCGCGGGGTCGAAGACGACAACGTCCGCCCACATGTGTTCCTTGAGCACGCCGCGATCAGTGAGGCGCATGCGTTGCGCCGGGAGCGCGGAGAATTTCCGGATGGCGTCTTCGAGCGTGAGCTTATGCTCCTCACGCACGTACTTGCGCAGGATCCGTGGAAAAGTGCCGTAAGCGCGCGGATGGGGGTGTTCCTGGCCCAGCAAGCCCTCCGGCGAAGCGCCTGATGAATCGTTGTTGACCGCGACCCACGGCTGCTGGAGCGCCAGGCTCACGTCGGGCTCTGACATGCCAAACACCGCACAGGAGGTGAATGCTTCGTCCGCGATCAGGAAGTCGAACAACGCGTCCATCGGTTCCTTGTTCCACGCTTTGGCGACCTCGGTCAGGCGCTTACCCTGGAATGGCACCAGCTTCGGATTCTGGACCGCGGTGATCAGCACATCCTCGGGGCCGGCGATCTCGTTCCATTCGTTGTCCCAATCGCTTGATGGCGTGAGCAGCTCCTTGCGGATGCGCTCGCGCGTAGCCGGATCCTTCAGCCGCTCGACCAGCCGTGCCTTGCCCCCGTCATGCGCCCACGGCGGAACGAAGGCCGACAGGTCGTTGGACCAGGCTGCGTAGGCGTAGGTGTCGGCCGAAATGTCGACGCCGGCGCCGCGTGCGGCGTTGATCTTTGCCAACACTTCGCCCATGCGTCCCCAGTTGGCCTTGCCCGCGACCTTGAGGTGCCAGATCTCGACCGGAACATGCGCCTCGCGGCCGATGCGCATCGTCTCGTCGAGCGAGGCCATGATCGCATCGCCCTCGCTGCGCATGTGCGTGGCGTAGATGCCGCCGAGCGGCGCGGCCTCGGCTGCGAGCGCAATCAGCTCATCCGTCTTTGCGTAGGGCGCGGGTGGATATTCGAGTGACGTGGAGACACCCACGGCGCCATCCCGCATCGCCACGCGAACCAGTTTCTTCATCTCATCGAGCTGCGCCGGCGTCGGCTGCCGGTCATCAAACCCCAGCACCATCGCCCGCACCTGCGTCGCGCCCACGAAGGAAGCGAGATTGATGCCCATCCCCTGCTTCTCGAGGCGCGCAAAATACTGGCGCAGCGTGCGCCAGTCGGGGTCTATCTGCAGGTGTTTGTAGGTGCGCTCCATTTCCCGGACGATGGCATCGTTCTGCGGGGCCGCCGATCCGCCCTCGCCGGTAATCTCCGTGGTGATGCCCTGGTAGATCTTCGAGGGCAGGCGCGGATCGACCAGGATGGTGAGTTCCGACTGGCCCAGCATGTCGATGAAGCCCGGCGCCACGACCATCCCCTTGGCATCAATCGTGCGCTTGCGCTCCGCAGCCGCAAGATTGCCGATGGCGGCGACGCGCCCGTCGCGGATGCCAAGGTCACCCGAGTACCAGGGCGAGCCGGTGCCATCGATGATGCGGCCGTTGGTGACGACCAGATCGAGGGGGTGAACTTCGCGTGCCTGCACCGACGGCACCAGGACCGCAAGGACGCCGACAAGCATGCATGATCTTGCGAGTTGGCCAATTTTCATCGAGATCTCCAGATACCTGCCAGGATGCGGTTACTGCCGCGGACTCAGGATATCATCGAGCCGTGCCGGCACTGAAGGATCGCGCTCGAGGTGCGGGTAGCGCAATCCGCCGTGGTAATCGATAGCCACAACGGCGTAACAGTCACCGGTCTTGACGATCAATTCGAGGGGCGAATTGCCGCCTTGCGACGCGCGGACCGCATCTTCCAACACCCCGGCATCATAGGCGATGCCGTTGACGGCGAGAATCTGCGCACCCTCCGTCAGTCTGGCCTTGAAGGCCGGACTGTCCCAGACCACATCCGAAATCTCGCCGCCCTCGCCGCTTTCGTCGATTTGGATACCGATAGAATAGACTAGGTCGGTGCGCTTGCGCTGGGTGTCCGTTGCCGCCTGGTAATCGCTCGGCTTGTCGGTATAGACCAGCCGGTAGCCGCCGCGCCGCATCCCATCCAGCGGCACCGGGCGATCTACGCCGTCGATGCGCGGACCCAGGTACCCTGCCCAGTCGAACGGTTCCACGCCATTCAGCGCCTTGATGACATCAGCAAACGTGTAGGTGACGGGCGTGAAGCTGCCGTCGTCGATCCCGAAGAAGGCGCGGGCGAAATCATCGAGCGAGCGCTGGCCGTTCGAACGTTCGCGAATCAGGGTGTCGACTTCCAGCCAGATCAACAGGCCCTCGTCGTAGTACTCCTCGTAGCGTTGCCAGTAACTCCATGACATCGGCTGGCGCGGATTAATGATCTCGTCGTTGGTCGTGTCCAGCACGGCGCGCCACCGACGGCCGGCCTGCACGTCGTAGTACGCGGCGATCTGCGCGAACTGTTCCAGCGACTGCTGGCGCGTGCGCAGGCCGGAACGCCCGGCCAGCACGTTGCCCCAGTATTCGGTCTGGCCCTCATACACCCACAGCAGGCTGTTGCGCATCGGCACCTCGTAGCCCGGGGTCCACAGGTCGGCGGGGCGCCGGAACTTGCCGTTCCAGGAATGCGTGAATTCGTGCGGCAGCAGATCGCGCACGTAGGCGGTCTTCTCCCACTCGGTGAAGGATTCGGGATCGGTTCCGAGCTCGCAGGATTGGTGGTGCTCAAGTCCGTGCTGCTGGATCTGATCGCTGAGCGAATACAGGAAGTCATAGTGGGAGTAATGGTGTGCACCGAAGAGTTTGTAGGACTGCTGCACGAGCGAACGGTGCGCCGCGAGCGCCTCGGACTTCACCTCGAGCAACTCGGGCCGGTCGGCGAACAGGTTCAGATGCACCGGCACCGCGGCGCCCGGATCCAGATCGAGGCGCCGGCCATAACGTCCGGCATACACGGGACTGTCGATGAGCATTTCCAGGTTGGTGCGTCTGAACGCGGTGGCATCGCCGCCCGTTCCCGTGGCTTCCAGGGCCGTACCAAATTGCCAACCGCTGGGCAGTTTCAGGCTGGCCTCTACCGGTATCTGACGCGCGTAGTAGCCCGCCGGGTATAGCACCAGGGCGTTCCACTGCAACATCAGCAAGTCGCGGCTGATTTCCTCAACACCCACTTTCGAACTCGTCGGCGACAAGTCATCGAAGTCGATATCGACCGCCTTGACGCCCGGTGCCGCGTGTACGTGAAACGCGTAGATTTCGATCGGATCACGCGTCCAGGCGACCGGCGCGCCCTGGGCGGTGATCTTGATGCCGGCGAGCCGGTCGATCGGTCCCTCCGGCGAATGCTTGCCCGGGAGCCATTTGGGATAGAGCAGCACTGTGCCGGGGGTGATTCCCGTGACCGTCTCGTGCACATGCACGATTCGCCGCACCGTGTCGGTAGCATCGACGCTCAGCCTGATCTTGCCCGGGTACGCCCGGTCCCCGGGAGCGGGGATAGGCGTGATCGGCGGGCTCGCGGCCGGGCCTGGGCTCGCAGCGGCAGGCATGCCGCACAGGATCGCGCAGGAAATGGCAGCGGCGATGGCAATGCGTTTCATGTATTCCCCCCTGTTGTCGTTGCTGGCGCCCCCGGCCGGAGCTGCGCTGACAACCTGCCGCTTGTGTGAAAGCCCCGGGGTGTTGTCTATGACAGCCAAGCAATTGAATCAATTGACGCACTAAACGTCAACGAACATCAGCGAACGCCACCTGACTTCCTGGGCCCGCGGCGCATGCCGCGGCGGAAAAAGTTCGCATCCGAACTTCAAGAGGTGGGTCGACGCGTGGTGTTGTTCGTAGTTTATGCCCTTCCACCCATCGGAATCCTGCGTGCTGACTTTGGGCGCGCCGTCCAGTGCGGCAACCGCGGCGTCGGGCAGACCACCGGGCTGAGAGTCCGATCACACTATTGGCGCGCTCCGATCCCCGCGAGGCCGCTCCGCTTCTCACGTCGCTCGCCCATACGCGCTCGCCGCGACCTGGCTGGCAACTGCTGCAAATTCAAGAATTTCCGCCTCACGCCGATCACCTGCCAATGACACTTCCAAGATCTCCACGACACAGGCCGAAAGCGATGCGCGCACCGGACCCCGTCGACGAGCGCGAGCGCCTCGCGACGTTGCGCAGTTATGACGTACTGGATACGCCTCCGGAAATGCGCTAGGAGGATCTCACGTACCTCGCGGCTGGAATCTGCCGCACGCCGATTGCCGCGATCAGTCTGGTCGACACCGACCGGCAGTGGTTCAAGTCGATCGTCGGACTTGAAGTCAAGCAGACTTCGCGCGATGTTGCATTCTGTGCCCACGCGATCCTCAAGCCGAACGAGACCTTGGTGGTGGAGGACGCCACGCGCGACGTGCGCTTCGCGGAAAATGCCCTGGTCACTGGCGCACCTGGGATTCGCTTCTATGCCGGAACGCCGCTGGCGATGAGCGACGGGCAGGCGATCGGCACCCTGTGCGTAATCGACACCGAGCCCCGGACCCTCACTGACACCGAGCGCAAGGCGCTGGAGGTGCTCGGGCGGCAGGTCGTCACGCAGCTGGAGCTGCGCCGGCATATCCGCAAACTGGAGAAGGCGGTCCGCAAGCTCGCCCGCAAGGAAGTGGAATTGCGGCGCTCGCAGCGACAGCAGCTCGAACTCAGGGATCGGTTTGTCTCGCATGTCTCCCACGAACTGCGCTCGCCACTGACGCCGATCCACCAGTTCGTGCAGATCCTGCTCGAGGAGATAGGCGGGCCACTCACCGCGGATCAGCGCGAGTACCTGGGCATCGTCCACCGCAACGCCGAACAGCTGGGCACGATGATCAGCGATCTGCTCGAACTGACGCGCGCCACGAACGGCGAGCTGACGGTTGATCCTCACCGGATGCGCGTCGACGGCGTGGTCGCCGACGTAGTGGCTTCCGGCTCGATCAGCGCAAAGGCGAACGGCATTGCCGTGACAGCCAGAATCGACGGTGCGCTGCCCGACGTTATCGCCGATTCCGCGCGGGTGCGGCAGGTGCTGGGGAATCTGGTCGACAACGCCGTCAAGTTCACGGGCGAGGGCGGCGTTATCGAGGTACGGGCCACCGTGCAGCCCGCCGAACCGGACATGGTCTGCATCACGGTGAGCAACAGCGGCCGCGGGCTCGCGGCTGCAGACTGCGAACGCGTGTTTGAGCAGCTCTATCAGGTCGAGGGCGCGCAGGAGCGCAGCAGGACGGGGCTGGGGCTCGGCCTCCATATCGCCAGGGAACTGGTGCAGGCTCAGGGCGGCCGAATCTGGGTGGATAGCGAATTCGGGAAGGGTAGCCGCTTCAGCTTCACACTACCGGCCTTCTCGCTGGCGTCCACGTTGTCCCCGCTGCTCACTACCGAAAACATTCAGCGGGGAACGTTCGCACTCATTACCGTAGAACTGAGTTCGAAGTCCGGCGACCAGACGGCCGCGCGCACCTGCCAGGTGATCGCCGCGGCGACCGAAGCCGTGTCCAAGTCCGTGCACCCTTCGATGGACATGCTGCTGCCACGACTCAGTTGCCGCTCGTTCGACGAACCGCTCATGGTAGCGGCCATGACGCACGCGGCCGGAGCGACGCGCATCGAGCAACGAATCGAGGAGCATCTGGCCCGTTGCGTGGCGTTACGCTCGGCCAGTGTCGAAGCACGGGTCCGGCCCACAATCTTCGACCTCCCCACCGTGGCAGGCACGGACCCTGACGCCGCGGCGGCAGACATCGGCCGCCTGATCGACGGTCATCTGGAGAGATTTTGGCCACAGGAGTTAAGGTGACATGAACACGAGAACTATTTTGATTGTCGACGACGATCGGGACCAGCGCACCGGCCTTGACGTGCGCTTGAAGGCCGGCGGCTACAAGGTCGTGGGCGCGGCCGACGCCGTGCAGGCCATTGCCGCCGGCCGCAAGGAACATCCCGACCTCGTGCTGCTCGACATCGGCTTGCCCGGGGGCGATGGTTTGGGCGTACTCAAGCGGCTGCGCGCGCTG